>JAGQQB010000043.1 GCA_020426425.1 Planctomycetaceae bacterium
CATATGCCGCTGCAAACTTCTGAGGACTTTGGAGCGCGCGACTTTGCCAGCGACGGCAAGCTGCAGATTCACGACCATCTGTTCCCCAGCGCGAATACCGGGGTTACTTGGTTGATGGATTGCCCGGAAGGAACCGCCGCGCATGAGCGGCTCCTGCAGGAGTGCATGCGGGTCGATCTGTTTGGACTGAAGGAAGACGGGGCGATCACCGGCGAACTGCATGCTCCACTGCGGCCTGTCCTGCCGACGCTTCAACCGGGCAAGACGTACCTGCTGGAAACAGTGATCCGCACGCTGAAGATGGGGCACATCTTCACTCAGGGGACGTCCGATTCGAATGAAGTCTGGCTCGAAGTGACTGTGAAGAGTGGTGACCGCGTGATTGGTCGCAGTGGCCACATTGATGAGTCGGGCGAGGTGGATCGCTGGTCACACTTCCTCAACAGTTTCGTACTTGATGAGAACGGCAACCGGATCAATCGCCGCAACGCGCAGGACATTCGTGTTCCGCTGTATAACCATCAGATGCCTCCCGGTGCTGGCCAGGTGGTGCATTATGAATTGCCAGTCCCGGACGATGTCGATCAACCGGTGACGATTGAGGTCAAACTGCAGTACAGAAAGTTTGATCAGGAATTCATGGCGATCATCGCTCAGCGGCATAAGCCGGGCGATCTGCCACTACGTGGCCACGAACCGGGGAAGCCCTATCGGAATCCTTTGCCCATCATCACGATGGCGACCGATTCGATTACTCTGCCAATTGCCGGGGGTGATGCCGAACCGCTGACACAACAGGACCGATCTATCCCGCTGTGGCAGCGTTGGAACGATTACGGAATCGGTCTGTTCCTGGAGGGGAAGGCCGAACTGAAGCAGGCGGAAGAAGCGTTCCAGCAAGTTGAAGAGTTGGGGCGTTACGATGGACCACTCAATCTCGCACGCGTGTATCAACGCGAAGGGCGACTCGATGAAGCCGTCCGCGCACTGCAGCGTGCTGGCGACCATGCCGATCCCCCAGCGCCTCCCTGGACGCTCTCCTGGTTGACCGGTGTGGTCAATGCGCAGCAGGGCAATCTCAAGACCGCCGAAGAGAACTTCCGCGCGGTGCTGGATATGAAAGTGCCGGAACGGAAGTTCGACTTCAGCCGTGACTACGAGGTCATCAATGAACTCGGTTTGACGCTGTTCCGGCTCGCACAGCAGCAACGCGGAGAAGCCCGCAAAGCCGCGCGCGACGAACTGCTGACCGAGGCGGTTGAGGTCTTCCGGAAAACCCTATCGCTCGACTCGGAGAACGTGACCGCCCACTACAATTTGCAATTGCTGTATCAACAGCTGGGACAGACCGAACTGGCCGATGAGCATGCCAAGTTGCATCAGCGATTCAAGGAAGATGACACAATTCGGGGCGAAGTGATCCGCAAGGCACGGGCCCAGTATCCCGCTGCTGACCATGCCGCCGAAGCCCTGGTGATTCACTCCTTGACGCGCGATCTGGAATCCAAGTGATCCGCCGCGACCTGTCGCGATGAAGACCTGTGGTGATAGAATGGGGATCGCAGAATCGGGGATGGTCGACGCCCGACACGTCGCAATCAAACCGGCGCCGGGTGCAGCGAATGGCGGAGCAACGCCGCAGCAGTTGTCACCACTCTTCAATGCATGGACGATGTTCTCACGCAGTTGCTCGATGGCGAGAGTGGTTGTTGTCGCATGGCCCAGCGCGTTACCTTTCGCGACGTCATGACTCAGTCTTCGCCTCCTGCCACTGAACGCATCAATCTGCTGCTGGCGAATTGCGCCCTCTGGGGAGGGACCGCTGCGTTTCTCGTCTTGCTGATTGAGCAGTCTGGGACTTCTGTTCCATGGTTGGGACGCTGGATCCGGGTAGCACCGGTGCTCTGGGGAGTGGCTGCCATTGGACTCGCATGGTGGGGAACTCGACTGTTGTGGTCGGTCGATCATCACGCGACGTCCTGGAGTCCCTCGCGACCAGGGCCGCGGTTTCAATCACTCATTCTCTATACGCGTCAGCAATGCCCTCTGTGTGATACAGCACATGAACTGTTGTCGCGGTACCGGGACTGGCTGCCGCAGGTGGTCGAAGTCGACATTGACGACGATCCCGAATTGCAGCGACGGTTCGATACCGTGGTGCCGGTGGTCGAATTCGATGGCAAGATTCGATTCCGGGGCCGGATTAGTGAAGTGTTGCTGAGGCGGCTGATCGAAGGGACACCGGAGCGGTGACCGGAATGTTGTCTGCAGGCTGGGGCTGGAAGACCTCAGGGCTGATGCATTGTGTTCATTGAATGTCTACATCGATCGAACTCGCAACGTGGCTCTCCCTCTTCAGTCTCCGTCTCAGCGTGAAGGAATGCCGGTTGATGGTTATGATCGCTGCCGTCATTGTCCTTGACTCCCGCCAATTTGCGACCTTTTGACCGCAGCCATGATTCAACCTGCCCCCATCAATCCATTGCAGCCCAATGAGCGGTTTATGCGACTCGCTCTGGCGCAGGCTCGGTATGCGTACGAGCAGGGAGAAGTACCCGTCGGGGCGGTGATTGTGTATGAGGGACGCGTGATTGGGGAAGGGTACAATCAGCGGGAGATGCTCAACGATCCGACCGCGCATGCGGAAATGATTGCCATCACGCAGGCGGCGCAAGTGCTGGAGTCATGGCGACTGCTCGACTGCACGCTGTATGTGACCCTGGAACCCTGTCCAATGTGTGCAGGGGCACTAGTGCAGGCTCGGCTCCCGAACATTGTGTACGGGACAACCGATCCGAAAGGGGGCGCCTGTCACACGCTGTATCAGATCACGAACGACCCTCGGCTGAACCATCGCTGCACTGTCATCGGCGGGTTGCTGCAGGAGGAATGTGCGTTTCTGTTGCAGGAATTCTTCGCGGAGCAGCGCGCCAAGGGGAAGAAGTGAGGGATTTGTCGGGAGCGATCCCGGGGGATTGATCCCGGCCGGGCCGCATCAAGGCGGTTGATCGCAGAGGGATTAACGACGATCGCGGTCGGGCGATGTTGCGGCGTTTTCATCGGCGGGAAGGGCCGTTCCGCTGTTGGTCAGCGTGCAACAGGCAGCTGTATCTTCTCTGTGGGACGACACTTCTGAGTCGCCATCGTTGCGGAATGGAGCAGGGAAGTCATCCATCAGAGGGGCAGTGGAGCACGGGCCGCGACGTCGCTGGCGATCGGAACGGGCAACTGGTAATCTGCTTCACCGTAACGTGAGGCCGCTGTGCCTGTTCCGCTGTTTCTTGTGCTTCCAGGTAGCCATGTCGACCGCCGCCCCTCCGCAACCGATTGCTGGTGTCTCCGCGAATCGTGAGTCCGTGCTGGAAACTGTGTATCCCGGCGTTGCCTGCAATCCGATCGGTCGCTTGATTGGCGGGCTGATGGGGGGCGCCAGCGGAATCGGTCCCTTGCCTGTCCGACTGCTCGCACTCGTCATTGTCGGTTCCGTGCTGGCACCGCTGGGGGCGTTGATCTATTTCTGGATCAAAGTGTTCGGACCGTATTACGTCTTCACCAATCGGTCTGTGCAGGAACGGAAGGTACGGGGCAATGATTTGACACAGCAGGTCAATCTCGCAGACATCGATCAGGTTGACGTGGTGCTGGGGGACGGTTACGAGTTCCATCAATGCGGCGATGTTCGGCTACTTAACGCACGCGGTGATGTCCTGCTGACGTTGCCCGCACTTCCCTCTCCGCAGCGTGCCGCTCACGTGATCCTCGAAGCCCGGGAAGCCCGCGTCCGGGCAGATGAGAGCTTGAAGGTCTTGCAGAGTCGCGGGTAGGTTCGCCCGTTCGCGAGCGTTGCAGCGGCAGTTTCTGCCGGTCCATGCGAGTAGGGGACACGGGTCCAGATCGAGCCTCAGCGGGTGTGATCCGGCACCTGATCTGCACATTTCTGCCGACATCGTCGGCGTGGCCGCCCCATCGGCTCACACCGTATTGACGCTTGAGAAAAGTCGTCCGTATTTTCCGGACCCTTCTCAAAACAATCCCCCCATTGTCTTCCTTGCGCGGTCGTTCATCTGCGAGGGAGTCGGGAGTTGCTCATGCGTCGACCACACACACCATCGTCCGCTGCGGCGGGACTTCAGATCGTGACCTGGGGCCAGCGAGTCAGTCTCGTGGCTCTGGCGGCGATTTGTCTGGCCGGCTGCAGTATGCCGCTGAACCTGTCGGGTAAGAATCCGTTCGCGAAGCTCAATCCCTTTCATGACGAGGAAGAGGTCCGGCGGAACAATGTGCGGGCGGCTCTGCACGGGGACGGAGAACACTCGCGGTTGATCGGCGACTACATTCGCGTCGCCGATTCAACGCTCGGCTTCATCAAGGTGCAGGGGATTGGACTGGTCGATCGGCTCGATGGCACCGGGGAAGACCCCCCCGATTCGCCCTACCGCAAGATTCTGCTGAATGAACTGCGGCGGCATGAAATTGAAGACCCGGCGACCTATCTCGCCCAGCCGACGACGGCGCTGGTGATCGTCACGGCGTTCATTCCGCCGATCGTTCGCAAGGGGGATAAGATTGACGTCCAGGTACAGTTGCCCGATGGCAGTGAGGCGACGAGTCTTGCGTCGGGGTACTTGATGCCCTGTCGCCTGACGACGCATGCCCTGCTGGGTGGTCAGGTTCGCGAAGGTCGCGACTTGGCGCTGAGTCGAGGGCTGATCATGGTCGACTCGCTGGCCGATGCGCAGGAAGGGACCGCCGGTCAGCGACGCGGCGTCATTCCTGGTGGAGCAACCTACATCGGCGATGACCGCGATCTGACGATTGGTATTCGCAACGAATACCGGACCGTCCGCATGTCGTCGCAGTTGGCGACCCGGATTGGTCGTCGTTTCCACGACTACGATGAGCACGGCATTCAAACGCCGATGGCCAAAGCGCTCAACCACACTGTACTGCAACTCAAAGTCCATGAAAAATATCGCGAGAACTATCCCCGCTATCTGCAGGTCATCCGCAACATTACGCTGACCGAGCAGCCGGTCGAACGGCACCTGCGCATGCAGCAACTGGGAGAGGAGATCAAGCTGGGGCCAATGGCGGAGCAGGCGGCGCTCCAGTTGGAAGCGATTGGATCGGAAGCGGTTCCAGTGCTCAAAACGGGATTGGGATCGGGTTCGCTCGAAGCCCGCTTCCGCGCGGCCGAGGCGTTGGCCTATCTGGGACATGCCGATGGTGTTCCCGCCTTGGAAGAGGCAGTGGCCAAGGAACCAGCATTTCGCGTCTTCGCACTGGCGGCCTTGGCGACCTTGCAGGATGGTCGTGCCGCCGAGTCGCTCCGAACCTTAATGGCGCACGACAGTGTGGAAACCCGGTACGGCGCGTTCCGGGCGCTCTCCACATTGGCTCCGAATGATCACTTCATTCGCGGTCTCGACATGGAAGGGGCGTTCACGCTGCATCCCGTCGCGGTGGATGGCGAACCACTCATTCATGTCACCCGGCACAAGAAGGCGGAAGTGGTGGTGTTCGGCGATGAACAGCGATTCCAAATGCCGCTGTATCTGCGGGCGGGAAGTTACATCATGGCCCAGGGAACTCCGCAGGGAGACCGCGTGGTCCTGAAGCGGATCGCACCGGGCGAGAAGGTCCAAACTCGCGAGGTTTCGTCGCGTGTCGTGGACGTCATCGTCGCCGCATCGGAACTTGGGGCTGGATATCCCGAAGTCGTCCAGATGCTCGTGCATGCTGAGCAGCAGCGCAATCTGCCCGGTCGCATCGCGATCGATGAAATGCCGAAGGCGGGTCGGGTGTATGAGCGGCCGGCCGAAGATCTGGCACAAGCCAAGGCCGCGATGAACACTGTGCAAGTTGGCAGCTCGGGGCTGGTTCCCAACATCTTTGATTCGGAAGAAGAGAAGTTGGAGGTCGAGTACGAAGAGCCCGCCGCGAAAGAAGAGAACACCGAAGCGATGGACGCTTCCACCGATTTCTTCCTGAATTGAGATGGCCTGTTTCCCAGACAACAACGACGAATGTTTCCGCCAGCAAGTGGAACGCTGGCTCGAACGTGTTCGGCTCGAATGAGCTGCCTGCATGCTGAAGTCCCTCGAACTCTTTGGTTTCAAGAGCTTTGCCGATCGAACAGTGTTCGAATTCGACAAGGGGGTGACTTGTGTTGTTGGTCCCAACGGGAGTGGCAAGAGCAACGTCGTCGATGGCATCAAGTGGATTCTCGGGGACCAAAGTCCCAAGAGTCTCCGCGGCAAGGACATGCTCGATGTCATCTTTAACGGCGCCGCCGGACGTAAGTCGAGCCCCTTCGCTGAAGCGACATTGACGTTCGACAACGCGCAGGGGCTGCTGCCGATTGAGTCCACCGAGGTCCAGATTGGTCGACGGCTGTATGCGACCGGAGACTCCGAGTATCTGCTGAACCGCAACGTTGTTCGGCTTAAGGATATTCGGAATCTGTTCATGGGAACTGGAGCAGGGACGGCGGCGTACAGCATTATCGAGCAGGGGCGCGTCGATCAAATTCTGCAGGCGAATCCCACGACTCGCCGAGTCGTGTTCGAGGAAGCAGCGGGCATCAGCAAGTACAAGTCCCGCAAGGTCGAAGCCGAGCGTCGATTGGAACGCGTCGAGCAAAATCTCGTGCGGCTGCGGGACATTGTGTCCAACGTGGAATCGCAGCTGAATACCACGCGCACGCAGGCGGGGAAGGCGACAAAGTACCGCGAGTTGTCCGTTGAACTGGAGCAGTTGTGGACCGGTCTGGCCGCCGATGACTACCGCTACTCGCAGGAGAAACTCAAGGTCCGCGAGGCGGAAGTCGCGGAGATCGACCAGGCGCTGGGGAACCTGCAGGCGGCGATCGATCAGGCGGAACAGGAGAAGCTGGCGACGGAGTCCTCACTGGCTGAGGCCGAGGATCGACTGCTGACGAGGCAACGGGCGACAGCCGTGATTCGTGAAGCGATTGCGGGCCTTGATTCGACCGCTCGACATCAGACCGAACGCCAGCATGAGCTGACGCATGAGGTCGATCGACTGCGTCACCAGCGGACGCAGTTGCTGCTGAGACTGGAGGCAGCACGCGAGGAACTGTGGGTCAGTGACGAACGGATCGTGCATCTCGAACGGGATTTCGAACGCTCCCGGTCAGAAGTCGAAAACCGAGAACAGCAATTCGCGACCCTGCAGGAACAGATCACGCAGCGCCGCAGCGAGACCATGCGGAAGCGGGAAGCGTTCCAGGCAGCGCAGGCGCAGCGATCTGCCGCTCAGGAACGACTGGCCTCGTTGACGTCGCAGATTGATTCCACGCTGCAGTCGCAACAGGAAACTCAGCGCGAACTTGAATTGGCGGAAGAAGCGCTCCAGCGTGCGACGGCCGATCGTCAGAAGCGTCAACAGTCGCTGGCGGAAGCCGAAGCGGCGGCACAACTGGCGCAGGAAGAACTGGATCAACTGCAGACGAATCGCACCGAACTCACTGGACAGCGGGCCGAGACGGAACAACGGCTTAACGAACTGCGAGAACGACGCAGTGCCGCCACTGCGCGGCTCGCCGTGCTCGAAGAACTGGAGCGACGCCAGGAAGGGATCGCGATTGGCGTCCGCGAGATTCTCAAACGGTCCGAGAGTTCCCACTATCCCCCCTGGAACAGTGTCCTGGGCCTGGTGCGCGATCTGATCGATGTGCCGCTCGAATGGGCGCCGGTCATTGAGGTGGCGCTCGGAGATCGAGCACAGCTGATTGCCGTCACGCAACTCAAACCACTGTTGGACTACCTCAACCGTGGACCGGCGGCGATGGAAGGCCGAGTGGGATTCCTTTCGCTGCAGACAGATCGCGTGACCCTCCGCGATCGCAATGGCGCGCAGGTCGATGTCCCTCTCGATGTTCCCGGCGACGAGGACCTCAGTTCGCTCGCGGGCGTGATCGGTCGCGCTGACCGGGTTGTCACGACGAATGCACGCAGCAACGCGCTCGCCGAGCGGATTCTGGGCGACACCTGGATCGTCGAGAGCCTCGACACGGCGCGGGATCTCGCGAAACAGCATCCCGGCAGGTTTCGGTTCGTGACTTTACAGGGCGAACTGCTCACGGCGGACGGTCGGCTGTATCTCGGCACAGTGCCGCATGAGTCGTCGATCGTGTCGCGAAAGAGCGAACTGCGACAGATCCGCAATGAGATTCACCAATTGGATCGGGGGATCGAATCTTGCACGGAACGCAAGCGGCTGTTGAAGGATTCGCTCTCCAGCCAGGAGCAGGAACTGGAATCTGCCGCGAAGCAGGTGCGGGCGCGATCGACCGACGTCACCAAGGCGGCGGCGGGACTTTCGAACCAGGATCGCGAAGTGACGCGCCTGGACCGCGCGTATGCCGATCAGCGGCGACGCGTCGAATCGCTGCAGGCCCGGCATGAGTCGCTCCTGCAACAGACGCAGCTGCAGGAGCAGGAGTTGCAAACGCACGACGCGGTACTCGACGAGTTGCGCGGTGGGATGTCGACTGACGAGCAGGAACTCTCGGAGATCGAAACCCTTATCCGGGATGCTCAGAACATCATTCGTCAGGAACAACTCGAACTCGCCAAGCACGAAGAGCGACTCCGGAGCCTCAAGACCGCGCAGGAGCGGCTCGAACAGGAGCAGCAGGCGCGCGAGCGGCAAGTCGACGAGGTTTCACACCGCCTGCTGGAACGGCAACTGCAACTCAACCGGACAGAACGGCAGATCCTCAAAGCACACAGTGACTGCGCACTCAAGTATCTGCATGTGGAACAGCAGTCGGGTGAATTGCGTGAGTTGTCTGCGGAACGGGAACGACTCCGCTCAGCGCGACTTGAGTTGGCGCGGCATGAGGAGGATCTGCACAAGCAGCGTCGCAAGCTAGGCGACGCACGGCATGCGGCAGAACTCGAACTTCGCGAAGTGCGGCATCAGGTGAAGGGACTGGTCGATCGGATCCTGGAGGAATACCAGACGCCGCTCGAAGAGTTTGTCGCCCGGGGAACCTCGGCGTACACCCAGTACCTACGACAATTCGAGGCTGAGTTCCATGCCGCCGTTGATACGCCCGAGTCGGCATCGGAGGAACCTGCAGCAGAGCCGTTGTCGTTCGAGGAACTGCGACCGGAACTCGAAGCGCAGGTGGAAAAGCTGCGCCGGCGGCTCAAGGCCCTGGGGCACGTGAACACTGAGGCGCTCGAAGGATTGGAGGAACTCGAACAGAAGTTCGCGCAGCTGTCGGCTCAGTTACAGGATTTGGAAGAAGCGAAGTTCGCCCTCGAGGCGATCATCAAACGGATCAATGTCGAGAGCGAGCGGATCTTTCTGGAAACGTTCGAAACGATTCGCGTGCATTTCGTCGAACTGTTCCGCAAGCTGTTTGGCGGCGGTGATGCGAACATCATCCTGGAAGATCCCGAAGACGTACTGGAGTGCGGGCTCGACATTGTCGCGCGTCCTCCGGGCAAGGAACTGCGCAGCATTTCCTTGCTCAGTGGCGGCGAGAAGACGATGACTGCTGTCGCGCTGTTGTTCGCGATGTTCCGCAGCAAGCCGAGTCCCTACTGCATTCTGGATGAAGTGGACGCCGCGCTCGATGATGCGAACGTGGATCGTTACGCCACCGTGCTCAAGGAGTTTGTCAACATGACGCAGTTTGTGGTGATCACGCACCGCAAGCGAACGATGACGGCGGCCAATGTGCTCTACGGTGTGACCATGGAGCAGGCGGGCGTATCAAAACGCATGTCCGTCCGCTTCGAAGAAGTTGGCGAACATGGCGAAATCAGACCGCGCAACGCAGCCTGAGTCGATTCGTGGCGATAGGCCGCTCGCTCTCTGAGGCACAGGTTCGCACGACACATACCCTGAGGTGCTCGTTCAGCTGACCGCTTATTTCCTGTGGTAACTCAGTACGGCAGCATCTTCGAGACCGCCGCGGGAATCCTGATCCTTGTAGGCGACCGAGCAGTGAAAGACTGGTTTCACCCACCGGGCGCGGAATGGAACACGCAGCGCCGCCTTGGACGAGCGGTTATCATCAAGATCGGCCTTTAGTTCCGCGACCTTCTCTGAGGACATTTCCGAGACCGGCACCGAGTCGACATAGCGCGCTCTGTTCTCTCCTGTCATTTCGGCGAGAACCACCGAGTGCAAATTCCCGGTAACACTCAAGGTGTAACCGATAATCAGGTAACTGCCCCGGAGTGGGCGACCATCTGTTGGAGACTTGGGCTTTTGCGGTGTGGCGGGAGTTCCTGCTCCGAGAGTCACTCCCCCAGGCGATCCGGCAAGAGTCGGTGATCCGGAAGACTGTGGCGACAGCGTGCTCGAGGATGATTTCTCGGAGTTGGAGGACTGTTTGTCGTCTTCCTTGGGGTCCTTGCCTTTGGGGTCCTTGCCGGGACCAGACTCGGTTTCATCGTCGGTCTGCTCGTTGGTTGCGTTTCCGTTGGCTTCGAGCATCGCCTGCTGTGCTGCCATGCGCTCTTCACGCTCCTCCTGTTGACGCTGGTCCGCAATGGCCTTTTCGTGCAGGTTCTCCATCACACCTTCGGAGCCTTCCATGACCGCGTCGGTGCCACCCAGCGATTGATCCAGCGCTTTACCAGCGAATCCTTGGAGTGCGTCTTCGAAGCTGGCTGGTTCGCCGCCGACATCCATCGGCTGGCCTTCGCTAAGTTCGCCCGCTACCTCCATCATGTCGGCCATCATGGATCCGCCGGACGAGGGCAACATTGATGGTTGACCTTCCGACCCCTGCGAATTCTTCACGATGAACACCGCCGCTTTCATCACCCAACGCATTGGGTTGAAGCTCCGGCCCGTTTGCCCGGAAGGCTTGAACAGAGAATTCCAGTCGAGGCCGATCACCATCAGTGCGAGGAAAGCCGCCGTGAGTCCCCAGGACATGCCGTAAAACAGGCGCCGTGTTTGGGGCAGTTGAGCCGCCGCTGGCTCCCAGTTCTGCACCGGATGCGCGAACAGGGTCCCAAGGTTGAATTTCTCGGACTTGCGCAGCCCAATGTAGAACGCCCGTACGTGGCAGATGCCGAATGACACCAGGCCGATGAAGATCGCGGTCGTCGCAAACGAACTTCGGGTTTCGAGGTCGCCTTCCAGTAAGACGCGTATCAATCCACTGCCGATCACAATCACCGCCAGCCCAGAAATCATGATCCAGGCCCAAATCGGAACCTTGGCTGCCATCTGGCCGTACGATGTGATCTCCTCGACCTCTTCCTCCTTGTCGATCTCAATGCACCGATTCAGCTTGGGGTAAAAGCCGCATTTCCCACAGAAGGTGGCCGTCTTGAGGGTGTCTGTCGCATCGCAGTTGGGACAGTCGTGCGGTCCCTTCTTCTTCTTTGGTGCTGGCGCTGCCATCGCTTCGTTCGCAACCGGTGCCGCGTTCATGGCGGGGCGAGGAGGCGGCGTGCGCGGTGCATTTGGATCGTGTGCTTCGAGCCGGACAGACTCCAGCATGCTCATCAGTCGTTCCTGGACTGAGGAGACGTCGTCTTGCGTCGAAGGTGTATTCGTGGACATAGGGGGTCACCAGTGAGGGGGAACTCAGAGGAACCAGCGAGTAGATGTGGAGCAAGGCCCACAACTCGATCAGAGAGTGATGCGAGCTGCGACAAGGCCTCTCCTTGAAGCTAGGTCGGAATTGAACACTGAGCCGGAGATTCGACACATGTAGCGAAACAACATCACGGATCAATCGTTACAACCGGCAAGGTTGTCGATTGGAGCCACAATGAAGGGCTCCTGCGCCCGGCCAATCGCGACTGTGCCCTGCAGCAGGCATGCTCAACGAGCGGGATCTCGGGCGTTACGACCAGTCCAGGTTCGGACGTTCGTCGGCAAAGGGATGCAGCTGTCCCAGTGCACGCTCTTGCGGCAGGGCACCGAGCAGGGCTTCGGCCATCCGAAAGTCTTCCTGTGTCGTGATCTTCAGATTCATCGCGGAACTTTCGACGACATGGACGGGTGTTCCGAGTTGCTCAACGAGTTGGGCTTCATCGGTCGCCTGCAGCCCCTGACGTTGTTCATACGCCTGGAGCAACAGGTCGCGACGAAAGACTTGCGGTGTCTGCGCCTGCCACAGATCGGCCCGGGGGACGGTCTCGGTGATTGTTTGCTCGTGTACGCGTTTGAGCGTGCTGACGACGGGCGCGGCCGGAATCGCCGCCCCATGCTGCTGGGCCGCCGAGAACACATCATTCACCCAGGCGGGCGTCAACAGGGGTCTGGCGGCGTCGTGGACGGCAACGAAATCGATCTCGTTCCGCACTTGTCGCAGTGCGTTCTCCACTGAGTCGGCCCGTTCGGCGCCCCCCGGAACGATCTCAAGATTCATGAATGCGAGATTGGCGCGGAACTGATCCTTGAACCAGTCGATGTCGTCCGGCGCGACGCTGATGAGCGTCTGCTGGACATCGTCGCGCTTCAGAAACGGCTCGAGCGCTCGGACCCAGATGGGGCGTCCTTTGAGTTCCAGGAACGGTTTCTTGCGACGCGATTCGCCAAACCGCGTACTCTTGCCAGCGGCGGCCAGGATGACAGCGAACGAGGGCATGCGGTGTAGGGAGTGGGGGCTGGGGAGTAGGGAGTGGGAGACCGGTGACCGTCAACCTTCGAAGAGTTCGCCTTCGGCTTGTTCGGCTTCGAGCAGATGTTCGATCGTCATTGGCTCGACGACCGCGTAGTCGCCGTTGCACCAGCGATACAGGTCGACCTGCTTGCAGCGCGAACTGCAGAACGGAAACAGCATCGACTCCCCGTTGATTTCCGGCGGGAGCTCCTTGTCACAGATCGGGCAAGTCATCGGACGAATCATGAGTCAGCCTGTCGAGGGACCGGTCGGATATCGAAGTGAGTGTGCAGCCAGGATTGTAGGCACAATCGCCACACACTTCGAATCACCGCAATGTACTGCGTCATTCCCCCGCCACTCCCCATCCCCCACTCCCTACGCTCAGTGCTCCTCCGACTGATAGTAGTTCTCCGCCAGCCACTGCGCGAGCATGCGGATTTGGGATTTCGTCAGTTGATTGCCGAACGGTGGCATCGCGTTGTGGTTGCCGTATACGGCGGCAGGATTGGCGATGAAGGCTTCCAGCCAGTTGGTGCCACCGTAGCCGCTCAACAGCGGTTGGCCAGCGTCTGAGAGTGGGGTCTGGTTGAACACGACCTTGCCTTCGTTGTTGAGCATGACCGTGTTGATACCGTGACACTTCGCACAGGCGTCGATCTGGCCGGAGACGAGTTGACCAGTCTTGAAGATCTGCTGTCCGCGCTGCACGCGGGCGTCGCTGGGGAGCAGTGCATCTTTGCGGCGGCTCTGGGCGTACAGGAACTCGACCAGCGCATCAAAGTCAGCCGCGTTCGCGTCGGCTTGCAACGTGTCGCGGTGTTTGGCGGACCATTGACTCATGGTCCCGGTCAGAATCGCCTGAGCCGGTGTCTGTCGCGGGCCTTCGATGTTGCGGAGGTTTTGATAGTGCCCTTCAAAGTTGAGCAACAAGGACCGAATCCAGTCGCGTGAAGCGAAGTGGACCAGCTCGCGATCTTGTCCATCGACCAGATCGGTCGCCAATGGTGGCGTGGCAAACGGCATGGGGGAAGACGCAGGTTGATGGCACTGGATACAGTGCTCGCGAAACAGACGCGGGCCTTGTGTCAGGGGATCATTTTCCATCAACAAACCGGCCCCTTGCGGCGGAATTCCGCTCGGCGATTTCGCCAGTTCTTCGATGCGGCGACCATCACGCTTGGCATCATCGATCGCGAGCCGAAACGCATGTCCGGATTGAGTTGTGGCGTACCAGTCTTCGTACCACGCGAGGCCACCCAGCACGCCAGTGACACCCAGGATGCTCCACAGGTAGGCCACGT
>JAGQQB010000439.1 GCA_020426425.1 Planctomycetaceae bacterium
TTCCGGCCCCAGATTCACGCCGTGCCCGGAATGCTGATGGCACTGATGGCAGCGGGCCTTCATGAAGGCGGCCCCGCCACGCATGCGGGTGAGTTCATCGTCCTTAAGGGTCGCACCTGCGAAATCGCTGAGCTTCCACTCCTGGACAATCTGTGGCCGCGCTGCCGCAAGCAGTTCCTCTGCCTGTTGCGAACTGTTGGCGACCACCATGACTCCTTGCATGATGATCCAGTGACCGGGGAACGTGCAGACGTAGGGATACAGCCCCGGTTCCTCAGGTGCGTTGAATCGCAGGATGTGAATCTGGGATTTCCGCGTGGGGCCGATCATGGGGGCGGCCTGCATGATGAGCGATTCCTTCTCCGCCGGGATGAAATCGGAATTTGCATTGCGACGATCTTTCGCCATCGCATTCGCCGCCATGCCAACTTCTTCGACTGCGCCAGGCTGGACGAACACCAGATTGTGATCAGTCGCGTCGGGATTCTCGAAGACCAGTTTGATTGGTTGGCCGCTGCCGACGACGAATTGCTCAACGGTGTACTTCATTCGTTCCGGCACGCAGCCGATGCGAACATGTTTGAGGTCTTGCTGCTGATCGAACTGGGACTCGGCGGCGCTTGGGGTCGGCTCCTTGAAGCCTTCATCCTGACTGGCGGCTTTGAGCATTGCCGCGATGTTGTAGTTGGGGTCCCCGTCCCAGTGTCGCCGTAACGCTTGCGAACCGAGCGCGCAATTGATGGCGTAGGCCAAGTGCCCGTCACGCGGGAACTTGAAGGCATCGAGCAGTGCATCGAGCGCGGGCTTGGTGCCGATGTAACTGGCCGCGATGGCGGCTTCCATCCGAACAATCCCATTCGAATCGTTGGCAGCCGTACGGAGCAGCGAGACGTGGTCATCCAGCTGCGGCCACCAGTAGCGGAGTTGCTGAGTCGCGGCAGCGCGGGCGTGGGCATCTTCACAGGTGAGCAGTTCCCGCAACAGCTGTAATGCAACCGGGGATTGAACCTCAGTGGGGTGCCATTCGGTCGGGAGCGGCACCGGAAGATGGTCGGCTGCGCCGATCCAGCGGTAAGTCCAGATCGCTTCGATCTGATGGTGCCGGAACCGAGGATCGTTCGGATCGAGTTGGTTCACCCACTCATCCAGCGCCGCGACGACTGCAAGAGGATCGCGTTCCCGCAGCTCCTGCTTGGCCCACAACCGTACACGGTACTCCCGGCGTTTGAGCAGTTCCAACAGTTCGGGAATGGTCGCATCGGCAATCTTGGGGGGATCGAGGAGTTGCTTGTCCCGAGCGGTGATTCGCCAGATGCGTCCGCTGTGTCGATCGCGACGTTCATCCCGCAACGAGTATTGCGCATGCCCCTTGACCGGGTTGTACCAGTCGCAGACGTACATCGCTCCGCGCGGTCCATACTGCAGGTCGACCGGAATGAAGCTGAGGTTCTTCGAGAAGATCAAATCGCCCACGTACTCTTCGTCGTACCCGAACGGACCTTCGACCCATTTGTGGATCTCGACTCGGTTCGTCGGCTTGTAACGAACTTTGACAAAGTGGGATTCGCCGCCCGCTGTGGGCAGCAGTTCGTCCGGGAAGGTCGGAAAATCGATGAATTCCTGTCCGCAGGTGCCGGAATAGGCACGCAGACCCTTGGGCGCGGGATGCTGCGCCGGATACGGCGGATCGAGTGAGTGGAACGCCGCCGCGTAAATGGGATGCGACGCCATGTGCTGACCCCAGTCGTCGAACGTGACGCCCCAGGGATTTGTACTGGGATAGGTGCCGAAGGAGATCAGTTGTTGTGTGCGTGGCTGGAAGCGGAACCAGCCACTGTTCTGCTGCCGCACCGGACCGTAGGGGGTTTCGACTTGCGAGTGATGGAAGATCGACTCGCGCCACAACAAATCACCATCGGGCGTCCAGGTAAAGTCATGCAGGGCATGATGCGAGTCTTCAGTGCCGAAGCCACTGAGCACACGGCGGCGCACATCGGCCTTGCCGTCGCCGTCAGTATCTTTGAGGAACGTCAGTTCGGGCATTTCCGAGACATACACACCGCCATCGCCGAATTCGAACGAAAGTGGAATGTGCAGGTCATCGGCAAAGGTGGTGCATTTGTCGGCGCGGCCATCGCCATCGGTATCTTCGAGGATGAGCAGCTTGTCGTTCGGTTGATTCCCAGGATAAACGTGCGGATACGTCGTCGAGCAGGAGACCCACATCCGGCCTTTCGCATCCCAGCGCATCTGAATTGGGCATGCGAGTTCGGGGAACATCGTTTCATCGGCAAACAGATTGACGCGGAAGCGGGGATCGATTTCGAAGTCGGCATATTCTTCGACCGGCGAGAGCCATTCATTCGCTCCACGCGACTGCGCCGTCTCTGGCAGCGATGGAAGCTTTGTGGCGTTCATCTGCAGTTGACCGCGCGCTTCGGCCAGGCGCGATGCGGCAGCCGGGGAATCTCCTTCCCGAGCGAGTTGCCACAACATGCGATCATGCTGTTCGGTCAGCAGATCAAAGTTCCGCATGGCGGGGAGGAAGTCGAGGTAACCGTATGCTTTGTTGCGTCCGCCGGTGTAATAGAAGGTGTTCAGCGGGCGGTAGCGACGGAAGTATTCGCGTTCTTTGTCCACCACGATGCCACGAATCGCTTCGTTGACTGGTGGGGCGGTTTCCTGAAACAGACCTTCGTAGAGCGCCGCCGCAAAGACGGCATTGCCATCTTCGTTCAGATGTGCCCCATTGATTGTGAGATCCGATCCGAGGCTGCTCATGGCATCCTGGGTCGCCTCGAAGACATCAACGAAGCCGACCCGTTCGGTAGCGGCGACATCACGCATTGCCGCGACGTATTCCGCCAGTCGTGCATTATTCAAATCGGCAGCTTGGACTGCGGCGGTGTTCTCATTCGCGATCGGCGAGACAAGCACGATACGCGGGGCCGATTCGCCGTTGTACGCCTTAGGCTTGAGTTGCTTCAGATAGGTGCTCAGTTGTTCGCGGAACTTTGGCAACCCATCGGAACCAGCAAAGGACTCGTTGAAACCGAATGCTGCCAGAATGACGTCGGCCCGTTCGTGAGT
>JAGQQB010000440.1 GCA_020426425.1 Planctomycetaceae bacterium
TGGGTGCTCGCGCTGCTGGCCCTTGTGCTCGTCCCACTGATGATGGTTGGCACGGCGAACATGGTCCGCGTTGAATCAGAGCATCAGATGGCCGTCGCCGCACAAGAGCGCGATGCGCTGGCGGCACAGCGCGCGTTCGCCGAAGCCCACGCGGAGCAGGTGGAACGTGCATTCAACGGCGACGCAGGGACAATCCCTGTGGATGGCGCCCCGTCGGAGTCACCGTCTGTCCCCGAGTCCGCTGTTCCGCTGCCGGAGACCATGCTCATCGAAGAGGGCGTTGATTCTGAGCCCCCGAAGCCCGTCACGGATCAACCGGAGTCGATCGTCGAGGTCCAGTACCGCCAACGCCAAGATCGTTTGCTGGTGTTGGCCGAGAACGCGCGGTCCGAGATTCCGCTGTGGGCTGTGGGCGTGACCGGAACGAGTTCGAAGGCGATTAAAGACACGAACGGCGTCATCCGTAGCAAACGCTACGCGACCGTGGACGAAGCACGGGCTGAGTTGTACGGACGCATGCTCCCGAAACTGAAGGCGACATTGCACGGAGCGTATCCGCACATCGATCGGCATGAACCAGATATCCATTCGTTTCTGGCAAGTGGCCTGCTGACGCACGAACTGCGGTCGACCTATTCGGTTCAGATCAATGAATTCTCAACTCCTGTCTATGAGGTGACGTGGCAATACAACTTGACCGATCCGGTCGGCTTGAAGTTCCTCGACAGCCGCTGGCGGGCACTGGAATCCGGAAATCGAATCACGCTGATCGCCATCATCTTCGCGGCCCTGACTGGCGCCTTCGCAGTCTTGTCTGGCGCACTCTACCGGGCTGGACAAACGCCAGTGACCAACTCGCCTGAGCCCGTCCGATAAGGACTTGAGTCCCTCGATACGTGAGGATTCAGGATTCACCACTGAGACGCTGAGTCACGGAGAGGCATGAACGCACGATCGGTACGTTGCGTGTCGACAGTGCGATCTGCAGATGTCTGGGAGTGGGGGGCCATTTCAAGTCTCTGTGTCTCCGAGCCTTTGTGAGAGCCAAGAACGAACTGCAACATGGCGCCGATCAGATCGGCAGCGATGTGCGCTGACTTCCGATCGATTGCAAATGAGCATCTGCCCCCAGGGCAGCCGTCCACTATCTCGGGCCAGGACTGATGCTCTCACGGAGGCACGGAGAGGCATGAGGATGGGATCTGCACGTTGATCGTCGACACCATGCCCAAGTGAGCTGGATGGCGAACACAGCTGCTCTTTGGCGGAGCATCTGGTCGATCTACGTCAGAATGCGAACATCATCGATCCCAGCACCGCCAGCACACCAATTAGACCGAGTACCCAGTACCACATCGGACGGTCAGGATGGCGTCGTCCTTCGGTCGGATCGTATTCGCCGCAGGCAGTACACTGTACAGCGCCTTCATACACCGGCTCGCCGCAGTTC
This sequence comes from Planctomycetaceae bacterium, assembly GCA_020426425.1. GTDB lineage: Bacteria > Planctomycetota > Planctomycetia > Planctomycetales > Planctomycetaceae > JACKHO01. Next base: position 1,451 of record JAGQQB010000440.1, read on the forward strand.
CAGCAGGGGACCGTTTCCGGTGCCGGAAATTCCGGTTCCTCGCCCCAGTCGTCGTCTGGGGCATCGTCCCAGTCGTCATCAAAGTCGTCGCTCATCAGTCCATCCAGGGAGCGAGGGGCAGGGCGAGCCACAATAGGTACGCGACTGGTCCAGCGAAGAGCACGCTGTCGAGCAGATCGAGCGCGCCACCAAAGCCGGGCAGCAGCGGGGCAGAGTCCTTCTTGCCCACATCGCGCTTGATCAGCGATTCCGACAGATCGCCGACCATGCCCGCGATCGCCAAGCCGCCGGAGTAGACGAGCACCGCCCACAACGGTGGACGCGACTGGGTGCCGGTAAACCATGGGGCCGCAAAGTGAAACCACAGCATCCCCAGCAGCAGTGCGGCGATCACGCCTCCAATCGCGCCGGCAATCGTTTTCTTGGGACTGAGGATCGGTGCCAGCTTCGCCTTGCCCAGCAGTCGCCCGGCAAAGTACGCACCGACGTCGCTCCCTTTCGTGCAGATCAGCAATGATCCCAGTGCAAGATATCCGCCGGACAGGCCAGCGACCCAGCGGAGCTGAGCGGTCACCCCGAGCAGCACTCCGCTGTAAATGAGAATCAACAGTTCCGTACCGATCAGTGGGACATGCCCACCCGGCTCGCGGAATCGTCGGCACCCCACAGCCAGCAGCAACATAGTGACCACGGCCACCATGCCCGAGAGTCCGGTCAAATTCGTGCTGTTTTGCATCGCGACCGGGTCGACCAGATGTGGCCACCAGGCAGCGTACATTAGCGCAACCGCACCGCTCATCAGCAGCGGCTGGTTGAGTCCCGGTTGCTGATCGCGCAGCAGATCGACCAGTTCCCATACCGACCGACAGGCGAGTCCGCAACAGAGCAGAAACAATCCAATCGCGCTCGGTCCACCACGCGCATCAACATAGAAGATGCCCGCCAAGAGGGGGATCAGGATGAGCGAAATTAGCACGCGCCAGCGAAGCATACGGGGAAGGGCAGGGGGCGGGACGGATTGGACTGGGTGCTCTGCAAGGTAGTCCGTCGTCCGCAGTGTGGTCCAGTCTGCTCGCCGCTTTGATTGAATTTGGGTAAGCTCCCCGACGGATCGCGGACTTGGAATCACTCACGGGATGATGACCATGCGGATGCAATTGCTGGGGATGACCTGTTGTTTGTTGTGGACCGCATCAGCGATGGCGCAGCCGGCGCCAGAGCCTGACCGCATCCGCCTGGAGCAGGGGCTGGAAGAACTGAGTACGCAGTTGAAGTCGCTGGGTGAGGTTTCTGCTGTCCAACGTGATGACGCAGAATTGTGCGCCCGGGCGGTCAGGATGATTCTCAAGCACGAGGAGTTCTTCAAGCCGAGCTACGTCAAGCTGGCTGATCAGGTCCTGGACCTCGGGCGGCAGCGCGTGGCCGCATTGCAATCAGGCCAAGCAGTCGAGCATACACAGGGGCGCAAGGCACTGGCGTATCGATCACGGATCGATGACTCCCTGCAGCCCTACAGTGTCGGCCTGCCGCCTGGTTACGCCGATGCACAGGGCAAGCGGTGGCCACTGCATCTAGTGCTGCATGGTCGCAACGGCAGCCTCACGGAGGTCAGCTTCATTGCCGGAGCCGAAGGCAAA
>JAGQQB010000441.1 GCA_020426425.1 Planctomycetaceae bacterium
TGGTTCTTGCGCAGCGTGAGCAGTACCGATCAATCCCATCACCCCGGCAAACAGCAGTCCCCCTGCGCACATCCTGACCGCGAATCGTCCGTCGGCCTGTTTGTTTGTCTTGACCGAAGCAGTTATGACCACCCGATCACCAATCTTGACTTCCCACACCCGCGCAATGGCGTTCGTTCCCAGCAACCCACAACCCACCGAGGATCTTTCTCGGTGTTGACAACACCGTGATTTCACGCTTGTCGACAGATTGCATCACTTCGGCATGTCCGGGCTCATCGCTGGAATGCTGGAACCCGTACTCGCCATTGTAGTACGTCAAGAAACTGGTCGATTAACCGTAACGGCCACGCACCGTTGAGACGCTCCCGCGAGTCGGAATCCCTGTGACCGACTGCCAGTCAGAACGCGGCGGCGCACCGTCCAAGAGCGAAAGGACGAACAAGACAATCGCCAGCAGGAGGAAGCTGCTGGGGATGAGGAACTTGATTATGCTGCATCCTCAGTGAATGTGTCGCAGATCTTGTAGGACAGATCTTTAGTCGCCCACCACTCTTGTGTCAGCCTTCGTCTGGAATCTCGGCTTCCACAAGTTGGGCGAGTAAGGTCAACGATTCCTGCCAGCCAAGGTAACAGAGTTCAATGGGAATCTGCGGTGGGATGCCGGACTGCTCAATTTGCAGTTCCGTTCCACAGAGGACCGTTCGCAAGTTGATTGAAACGGACATCTCACCAGGCAGGTTTGGGTCGTCAAACTGGTCGGTGTAACAGATTCGTTGATGCGGAATCAGTTCCACGTACTTCCCACCGAACGAATGACTCTTTCCAGTGGAAAAGTTGGTGAACGACATGCGATAGCCGCCGCCTACGCGACAATCCATGTCGTGAATTTGTCCGGTGAATCCGTGCGGAGGCACCCATTTGCACATGGCCGCAGGATCCAGAAACGCACGGTAGATTCGTTCCGCCGGTGCTCGCAGCACACGATGTAAAGTGACGGTGTGACTGGGACTACTCATCGTGTTGTCTCGGCGGTTTGAAATGTGGACTGGGTCTCGGCCCTTCAAACAGGGATCTGTCCACGAGAGCATACCTTGGCGGGTGCGTCTGATGAATGGTGGTCACCTCGTGCGAATCGGAAGTAGTGTGATCCGATGGATGCTGCCGACTGGCAGCGTCGGGAACGATCCCCGTCTGTCCGGCACACTCGGACTTGGCTAGGCGACTGCGGACTACTGGCGATCAGGCTCGAAGTGCCATAAGATTCGCTGGAACTTGACACCGCACCGTTGAAACCAGAGTGCCCTTGTGATTGCCGGACCCCTGCTGCATCGCCAACTGTTAACGACCCCGCGGTCGTTGCAGCATTACCTGCTGCGGATTGGGTTCGTTGCTGGCATATGTGTTCTGTTGTGGACGGCGGCGCATAATACATTTGGACTCAAACCGATCCGCAACATTGGTGACATTGCCCGGTTCGGATCGTTCATGTTTGGGTTGATCTGCTCTGTCCAGTTGGCGGTGGTAACCGCTGCCTCTCTGCTGCTGTCGGCGGGGAGTGTGGCACAGGAGAAGGATCGGCGGACGCTGATCATGCTGCTGATGACGGATTTGCGTTCATCGGAGCTGGTCATCGGCAAGGCGCTGGCAAGTCTTGTCTCGGTGTTCACGCTCATCGCGATCTCGGCTCCGGTGCTGGTTGCCCTGACGATGTTGGGGGGCATCTCACTCGATCAGATCCTCTGGTTCGAACTGCTCTGTGTGGCGACGGCGATCGTGGCCGCCGCTTGGGGGACACTGGTCGCCTATTGGCGGGACAAGACCTTCCAGACACTCGCGATCACGGTACTTGGCGCCGGTCTGTTCGTGGGGGTCGTAGAGACATTGGGTGCATTGCTTGGCGAGGCATCGGGAATTGGACCGTGGTTGGCTGGACTCAATCCGTTTCGGACCTTGGGACAACTCCTCGATCCCCTCGCAGCGCATACCCAGGTGGCAGTCCCAGTCGCAACGGCGATGTCCTCCTGTGTTGGCCTGTTTGTGCTCGCGATCGCGCTGTTCGGATTCACGTGCTGGAAAGTCCGCATCTGGAATCCGTCACGAAACGTTCACATCCAGGTCGAAGAGTCGCCAACGGATGCCGAGACATCGGTCTCGGCTGTGCGGAGCGCCCGTGATGTGTGGGAACGTCCGTTGTTGTGGCGTGAAGTCTGTACCGAGGCGTACGGTCGTCGCGTCGGTGTGATCAAAGCAGCGTATTACGTGTTTCTCGTCTTCTGCATGCTGTGGGTGGCTCGGGCGGGAAGCGATGCGGAACTGCTGCTCGGAAGTCTGACGCCTGCGGGCGTAGCGTTCGTTGGACTTTCCTTATTCGCCTTACTGCTGGTGAATGCTCAGTCGGTGACCTCAATGACTTCGGAACGCGATGGGCAAACGCTGGAGTTGCTGTTGGTGACGGAAGTCTCTGCGAAGGAATTCATCTTCAGCAAGCTCGGCGGTATTTTGTTCAACACCAAGGAAGTGATCGCCGTACCGCTCCTGTTCGCGTTGAGTCTGTTCCTGCGCGGCGCGATGACGACTGAATCGTTCCTGTTCACGGTACTGGGGTATCTGACCCTCGTTTGTTTCGCGGCGATGCTGGGTCTGCACTCGGGCTTGTCCTACAGTAATTCACGCAGCGCGATCATGAACAGTCTGGGAACGATGTTCTTCCTGTTCGTGGGGATTTTCGTCTGCATCGTGCTGATCGTGGAGGCTCGGGCATCGTACGAGATGCAATTCGCGCCGTTCCTGGTCTTCATCGGCGGGGGATCACTCGCGTTGTGGCTGGGGCTGACCCGACACAACCCGTCAACGGCACTCACGATTTGTGCCTTCTCGCTGCCGTTTCTCACGTTCTATGCCATCGCGAGTTTCCTGCTGGGTCACTCGATGCCAGTCTTCATTTCAGTACTGGCGACCTATGGCTTCACCACGGTCGCGATGCTTGTGCCTGCGATCAGTTCGTTTGACATCGCCCTGGGTCGTTCGTCTTTGGATCGAGGATGACTGCGATCATCGACACTCTGCCGCT
>JAGQQB010000442.1 GCA_020426425.1 Planctomycetaceae bacterium
TCCCGCAGCGCTTCGATGGGAAGGTTGTAGGCATCGACCAGATCGCGGCGGGAATTCGCCGTTTGCGAAGCGAGTATGCCGTCCTCCCGCGCCTGTGCCCCGGAGAGTGACCACGGTGTTCCGGCTTCCTTGAGTGTGCGTGAATCCGCGATCTCGACTCCCTGATCGCGCAGCGTTTGCGCTTCCTGGCTGGTGGCGAGCCGCTTCTCCTTGACTCCATTCCCCAGGTCGACAGTCAACTGAAACAGCGTGACCGACGGATCCATCATCGCGGCAGCGAGCGCCTCGTTGACCATCTTGTTGCGTCGCTTGGCAACGATGCCACGAACGATGGTCTGCTGATCCGGCTCGAGCGGTCGGCCTCGTCCCAGGTCACCGATCTTCGCATCGGGATGAACGACAATCTCCTGGCACGCCAGGGCGACAAACACGTTGTTGCCATCGATGCTCTTGGGCACCCAGGCGATGGTGTGCAGCTGCGTCAACGGTTCCGACGCAAGGAACTCCGCCAACCCGTACGCATGATGGAACTGACTCGCTCCCGGGGTCAGTTCCAGAATGAGAAAGGCTTCGCGGTTCTCCTGCTTGGCCTGATCCTGAAGAGCGAGTGCCACACGACGCACCGTCCCCAGGCTCTCGTCGGTGATGGGACTCTTCAAGGTGAGGAACTGGCCGACTGGTGTCGGTTGGTTCGCCTGCTCCTCGGCATCCTGGGCGAGCGCGCCGCGCATTGGCGTGATCGCCAGGACCGCGAGCGCGGCGAATAACAGCATTCGACAGCCGTGATAGGGCGACATAGATCGTTCTCGTCAAAGGAAGGGCTGTCTCATTTGGCCATCCTGCCAGACAAACGGAGTCTCCCCCACACAGATACGCTGCTGAGGGATGTCCGGATCAGGAAAACCAAGGGGCCGGAATCGATTTCCCCAAGTATACGCCTGACGAAAAACGACCGTCAATTTTCGATCGGGGCTTCAATGCCCGGCTCCACCAGCAGCAACTCCGCGCTCCAGGCGCCGTACTGTTGTTCGAGTTCCTCCGCCAGTGCTGACTGATCAGCCGCGCGGTCACGTGTCTCACTGATGTCCTCACCCAGATGGTACAGCTCCGGCTTGCCGCGTGGCCCGGTGGAAATCAGTTTCCAGTCACCACGCCGCACCGCCCATTGTTGACCGAATCGCCAGTACAGGGTTCGTTCTGCCAATGGCCTTTGCTCGTACAGCAACCCGGCGAGACTGACCCCATCGAGCGGCTTGTCGCTGTGGAACTCGGCTCCGGCCAGGTCGACCATCGTCGGGAACCAGTCCATGCTGAGGACGGTCTCATCGCTCACCCCCGGCTTGATCTTCCCCGGCTGCCACGCGATCCCCGGCACGCGATGCCCCCCTTCCCAGACGCTTCCCTTGAAGCCCCGCAGTGGATGGTTGTTCCCCTTGTTCATCGCTCCGTTGTCGGAGATGAAGACGACGAGCGTCTTCCGCTCCAGCTGCAGTTCCCGCAGCAGGTCGACAATCTCTCCGACTCCGGTGTCCATCGCCTGCACCATCTCGGCGTACACGGTCGGGATGTCCCGCTTGATCTTGTCGCCGGTTCGATCAGCCTCTCCTTCCCCCAACCGAATGGCAGAGTCGCCCGGCCCCTGAAACGGACTGTGGACCGATTCATGCGCGACGTACAAACAAAACGGCTGATCCCGCTGTGACCGAATGAACTCGAGCGCATGCCGGGTGATGAGATGCGTCGTGTACCCGGCCTCCGGCTTCAGATCGGTGTTGTGCCACCAGTCTGAGATCCCCATGCGGTCGCGATGGGAGAAGTAGTCGACATTCCCGCTCACATAACCGCGGAACAGCTCGAACCCCTGATGGACCGGATTGAACTTCACCTCGTACCCGAGATGCCACTTACCAAAGATGGCGGTCCGGTACCCTGCCGCGCTGAGAACATCGGCGAAGGTGGTTTCTTCGGCAGCGAGACCGGTATCGCGATTCACTTTCGGATCCGCATTGATGACTCCATCGATTCCTGACCGCTGCTGGTACCGACCTGTCACCAGCGCCGCCCTGGTTGGACTGCAGACAGGACCGTTCGAGTGGTAGTCGGTCAGCCGCAATCCCTCGGCCGCCAGTTGGTCGATCCGCGGCGTCTGATAGTTGTTCGCGGTTTCGGCATCCGCCGCGCGGTAGCAACTGACATCGGAGTAGCCGAGATCATCCGCCATGATGATCACAAAATTCGGTCGTTCCTCCGCGAGTAACGGCGCGGCAAGTAAGAGCCACAAGACAGGGACGATGGACTTCATCAACACGACTCACTCGAACAAGACTCGCACGGGACAGAATTCGCGGCGGACGGCAATCACGTCCGTTCACAGCATAGCGAGCCGAGAACGATGTGTCGTTCACGGCGGTCGTCGTTGAGCGTTGAAGGGCCTGCGGCCCTCGTTGAGTGTCGCTGCGCGACCGTTGAAGGTCGAAGGTTGAACGTGGGGCGTCCGCAGTGCCTCGTTCAACCTTCGACGTTCGACCTTAGACGCTCAACGCTTCAACGAGGGCCGCAGGCCCTTCAACGCTCAACGGCCCGCGAAGCGGGCGCTGTTCCACGTGAAACCACTGTACGTCCTCTACCCATGACGAAGACTGGGCACAGATTCTGTTTCACGTGGAACAGCGTGATTCTGCGTAACATGCTTTAGTGACGTTCCAGGCAACCTGCGATGCGTCGACCACACCCCGTACCCGATGCTGCCAGTATCGGACATCACGCCTCAGCGCTCGGCGCATCGCCATACCTCAACGATCACTGGAACCCAACCGACGTCAATCCACTTTCAACGAACTCCGATGCTGGCAGCATCGGGTACGGATCTCGCCCTGCTGACCGCCTGCCTAGAGACACACGCATTCGAACACCGGCAGTCACACGCACTGCGGACGGCACTCGGAGAGTGCCTGCTACTTTCCCAGCTCCTAACTCCTGCCCACTTACCCACTACCCACTCCCAACGCCCCCTGCTACCATCCGGGCGACACACTCCAGTCCGTTGGGGGGATGCTTTCGGTGCCTCGCTGAG
>JAGQQB010000443.1 GCA_020426425.1 Planctomycetaceae bacterium
CGCGCGCTGCTGATCCCTTCAATCGTAGCCAGCATCCACAACGCCATCAGAATTTTGGGATCGACCGCATCCCGACCCGCCTGCCCTTCGACCGCTCGAATCTCGGCGTACAACGGACTCAAATCGAGAGAGTCAACATACGTCCACACCGACCGCGCCCGATGATCACTGGCGAGCAATTGATCCAACGCCCAAGGCCGCCACTCCACCTGCCGCCGCTCAGCCCGCCTCACCCGCACCCGACCAACCGATTGTTTCTCTGCTGTACCCATACCCCAGCTTATAGCGCCCCCACTTCAAACCCGCCAGGGCAAAAAAATCACAGCCTCGGAGAGTCGGGCGACACTGGTCCAACCTGTACACCAAGTCGCAACTTGCTCTAATGAAAACAGCCAGCCCTCGATCAGTGAACGAGGGCTGGCTGATGTGATCATCGACTCGAGCGTCGTCGTCTCCGACCAGCGACTGCGCTGAGGCGGTTGACGTCTCAAAGAGCCACTACCGGGCCGTACGGCTGGTACGTGTGGGTGTCGTGGCAGGAGTTTCGGTGGCCGTTTTGGCGGCGTGTTCCGCAGCGGCAACCAGTGCTTGCGCCTGGGCGAGCTGCGCAGGGGCGAAGTACGGGGTGTCTGGTGCGGCGACCCGGTTGTAGGTTTTGCGGGCCAGATCGTTCCAGCTCATGCCACTGGCGATGTGCCAGGCAGCTGCCTGGGCTGAACCGACTTCAAGTTTGCCGGTGCCAACCATCGCGATTAGATGTTGCAGGGTCGCGTCCTGGGTATATGTCTCGGTCGGAATCACTTTATATGCAACTCGCGGATTCGGTTCCGATTTCCCGTGCTCCAGGCAGACCGAGGTGACCTTCAGGGCAACTGTGCGTTCGGCAGGGATGGAAAAGAAGCCTTGCTGCCCGCCGCCGAAGCCGCCGCCGCCAAAGCCACCACCACCACCAAAGCCGCCGCCACCAAGCCCACCGCCGATCGCCTGCTGCTGCCCGCCTCCCTGATTGTTTCCAGTTCCGGTGCCAGTGCCCCCAAAGGTACCTCCAGTGGTACCAAATTGGGCCGACACTGGAACCCCGACAAATCCTTCGGGGATTTGAACGGTAATGGGCTCGGTCCCTTTGTTGGTGACCAAGAGCGTCCCTTCGAGAGAGTTCTTGGGGATGAGCTTGGCTTCAATCGCCTCCTGTTCGATCCCTTCAAACATCCCGATCTTGGGCGCGGTCGGATCGAACTTGGGATTGGTGATGGGGCGTTGAGGGTTTTCGGCAAACAACGGTGCCGCGATTCCCAGACAGCCAAGCACGAAACCAGTGATGAGCAGACGTCTCATCCTCAATCTCCCGATTTGGGTAGAGCAAGTGAGCAAGCGGGACCGCCCCACAAAGAGGTGGGTCACGCGAAAAGCACGATTTTTGATCTTATCGAGCCACAGAAGCCGGTTTCAACGACGACTTTTCGGCAATCGACAGTTTCTGCCGGATTGGGGGGAACGGCTCCGGAACATCTGATAGAGCCGCCCGTACAGGTCGGATACGAGGGCATTACAGCCCTATCAACCGGTAAATTGGCCCTCTTCGTCAGAATTGCGTGAGATGATGAACCGTAGGTTTGGGGGCGACCGTCCTGAGTTTCCATGAGATCCGAGCCTCGTTGTCTCGCCTGCAGGCCAATTGCGGGCGAGAGCCGGAATTGGCGGAGTTTCCATTTCTCGGGATCGCCTGCTGATTCTGATCAGGAATTGACCGGGCGAGGTAGCCTGTTGAGTGGTTGGGAGAATATCCTGCCGGGAGATCCTTTGGTCGAAGCAGCCAGTCGCTGAACGTCGACAGATACGGGCAGGGGGTCAAATTCACGACTTTTGGAAACGCAACGACAGCTTGCTCTCATGAAAACAGCAATTATCGGTGGTGGTGGTCTGGTTGGCTCCTGTGCGGCGTCGGCGCTGCAGTTTGGCGGGATCGTCCGCGAGATTGCGCTGGTTGATGTCAATCTTGAGGTCGCGGAAGGACAGGCGCTCGACTTGCTGCATGGGGCGAGTTTGACCTCGGATCAGAAGATCTATGCTGCGACTTCGGAAACAGTGAGTGACGCTGATGTCATTTGCATCACTGCTGGTTTGCGTCGCAAGCCGGATGAGAGTCGGCTGGATCTGATCAACCGGAATGTCTCGCTCTTTAAGAGTCTGCTCGGCGACGTGAAGAAGGCGGGTTACAAGAAGGATGCGATTGTGTTCGTCGTGTCGAACCCGGTCGATGTGCTGACCTATCTGGCAGTGAAGGAACTTGACCTGCCGCCGCAGCAGGTGATTGGCCTGGGGACAGTGCTCGACACCACCCGGTTGCGGAGCATGCTTGCGCAGCGGATGGATGTTCCGCCGAGCCAGGTGCAGGTGACGATCTTCGGTGAGCATGGCGACAGTATGGTCCCGATCTGGTCGCATGCTCAGATCGCTGGTTTGCCGCTGGAGAAGTATCCTGGCGTGACGTCAGCGCTGATCGCTGAAGTCGAGAAGAAGACTCGCGGTTCAGGGGCCGAGGTGATCAAGAAGAAGGGAGGGGCTGGATTTGCCGTTGGTGTGTCGATCGCCGATGTGATTCATTCGATCGCCCTCAATCAACATCGCATTTTGCCGGTGTCCAGTCTGCAGAATGGTGCCTATGGTCTGCGGGACGTGTCGATCAGTGTGCCGACAGTGGTTGGTCGGGGCGGAGCGTTGTCGCACATCGAAATCGAATTGTGGCCGAAAGAGCAGACGGCTCTCCAGCGTTCGGGACAGGTGCTGCGGGAGACGATCGACAAGGTGTTGAGTTAGTCTCGATCGGTTGTCAGCGGTTGTTGCTGAATTGCGTGCGGCATGACGCACTCGCGGAGCCAGTGGCATCCCGCACTTTGTCATGTGTGTCAGAGTTTCTTACTGTGAGTGGCGGTAATGCCTGCGACGAAGAGTGTTCCCGATCTGAGCGGTCGGTTTGGTGACTACGGTCGGCGGTTCGTCCCTGAGACGCTGATGCATGCGCTCGAGGAACTGACGAGCGAGTACGAGCGCGCCA
>JAGQQB010000444.1 GCA_020426425.1 Planctomycetaceae bacterium
CGACAACTCCAGTTCAGGCATGCCCGCTGTGCAAAGTGGCCAACGAAGAGTCGCAGGATCCTGGCGCGCAGGCCCGCCCACGTGCGTACATGTACAGCATCCTGTTCATGCTCTCGATGCCCGCCAGCATTTTCACCTTCTTCGGAGTGACGTTCTATCGGCTCTCGAAGAAGCAACAGGCGCTCAACGCGGCGCTGGGCGAAACCATCGAGTAGTTGGGGCGTCGACGCCTTGTGACTGTTGGTCGGCTCGACGACAAAGTGCGTGCGGTGAGCCCCAGTCCGGCGTTTGATCGCGGAGCGATCAACGACTATGCGTCAGTGGCTTGCTGATCGGTCCTACTGATTGCGCCGCGTTGGGAACTTGGCACCGACATCGGTTCGCCAGGCATCGAGTTGCCGCTTCAAGCGTGCGACGATTTCGGGTTGCTGCTCAACCAGATTCTTCTGTTCGGAAATGTCAGCAGACAGATCGTACAGTTCCAGTGAATCATCTTCGTAACGCTCGATGAGTTTCCAATTCCCATCGCGCACCGCTGCGCCGGGGAAGCCTCCCTGGTTGCCGTAATGAGGATAGTGCCAAAACGACGCTGGTCGCGGCGGTTGCGATTCACCTTTGAGCGTCGGGACAAGGCTCACGCTGTCTTGAGCGGAGGCGCTGGCTGGTAGACCTGCCGCGTCGAGCACAGTGGCGAACAGATCGGGGCTAACCACGACGCGATCGCTTTCGCTACCGGCCTTGGTCACGCCGGGCCAGCGGACGATGCACGGGACGCGAATGCCTCCTTCGTACAGCCATCCTTTGCCCCCGCGTAGCGGCAGGTTGCTGGTGGGCCAGCCCTCACTGGTCGACAATCCTCCATTGTCACTGGTAAAGAGCACAAGCGTGCGGTCGGCCAGTTTGAGTTCATCGAGCTTGGCCAGCACGGTCCCAACGGCGCCATCCATGGTTTCGACCATCCCCGCATAGACGGCATGGTCCTGCACCTGTCGCACCGGTCGGACCCCTTCCTTGGGCCACTGCCCCTGCGACTTAGCGACATCGGTCGTGCGTTTTGCCTGATACTTCGCCACGAGTTCCGGTTTCGCCATTAGCGGGGTATGGACATCGTAGAAACAGTAGTTGACGAAGAATGGTTCATCCTGATGGGCTTCAATGAACTTGCCGCACTCGTCGGCGAGTCGATCGGCGATGTGTTCGCCCGGTGTTCCATCTTCCAGACGGGGGTTCCCATACGGAGAGAAATACTTCTTCCCGCCATAGGGGCCGCCGCGATCGATTCCGCCACGATTGATGTCGAATCCCTGATGCTCTGGCCAGTACGCTTCTCCGCCGAGATGCCATTTGCCCGCAAACATCGTGGCGTAGCCGTTGGCTCTGAGGGCTTCCGCCAGGGTCGTTTCGTTATGGGCGAGTTCTGTTGAGTACGGCGCGGGCAACAGCGTGGTGTCGCGTTTCCATTTGTCGGGCTGAGCCGCACCGATGTAGTCGGTGATCCCGGTCCGCTGTGGCCAGCGCCCCGTTTGCAGACTGGCGCGTGTGGGTGAGCAGACGGGACATGCCGCATACGCATTCGTGAACCGCATCCCTTGGGCTGCCAGCCGGTCGAGATTCGGCGTCTCGTAGAATGAACTCCCCTGGCAGCCGAGATCCATCCAGCCAAGATCGTCTGCGACGAACAGAACCACATTGAGGCGTTCTGCCGCATGCGAGATTCCCGCGCTGAGCAGCAAGACGATGCAAAGGAGAAATCGCAGTCGGCCACCAAGCGCTCGGCGTGGAGACTGCATCGAATAGCCGCGATCTGCACAGTTGGTTGCGAGTTGTTTTCTAATCATTTCGTTTGCTTTGCTTAGCGCCAGTTCGCAAGTGATTGCGATTAGACGCGTGCCATATGCTTGAATTCCTGAAAAGGGTCATTCCTCGCAGCGATTCTCCGCAGATTGTGAGGTAACCGCTGCAGTTTGGCGCGGGAGATGCTCCTAAATCTTCTGGCCAGGACATCCTCAATTTGCATCCCTCCCATTTGGAATGGGGGCTTCCCGCCGCCGTTCCTTCCCACCTGAAAGTCTCCTGGGCGCCCCTCTCATGTCCAAGTACGTTACCGATCAGGGCATCGATCGAACTATCTTCCTTCTGTTCGGAGGACTGGTGGTGATCGTGTTTATTCTCCTTAGTTCGGTGGGGCTGCAATCCATCGAAGAGGATGCGAAAACACTGCGCGAACGCGATCGTGAACAGCAGTCAGATTCGGTGGAAGTTCAGTTCGAGGTGTATGGCGCTGATTAGGCCACGTCCGGTCGTTATGGGGAGAACAGGAATGCGCTCTGTGTGCATACGGTTCCTGCGGGATCAAAACCCGAGTCCCTTCGTTTTCGTCTGAATCCGGCACAGATACATATCTGCGGTTACGTACAAGATGGAACCATCAGCACCGCCAAAGGTGCAGTTGGCCGTTCGTTCTCCGGTGCTGATGCGCCCCAGGAGTTCTCCCTTGGCGGAGAAGATGTACACGCCACCGGGACCTGTCGCGAAGATGTTCCCTGACTGATCAACCGCCATGCCATCGGGAAGGCCTGGCCAACCTTCGGCGACATGCTTCGTGGCGTCGTGAATAATCCGACTCTCGCCCAGGGTACCGTCCGACTTCACCGGGAACGCTTTCCACAACGCTGCTTCTGGATCGGACTGGGCGACGTACAACGTCTTCTCATCAGGCGAAAAGGCGATGCCATTGGGCCGCGTCATTTCGGTGGTCAGCAACGTCAGTTCGCCGTTTGCCGAAAGTCGATACACACCGCAGAAGTCGAGTTCCCGGCGAGGATCTTCCCAGCGGTTGGGCAGACCATAAGGAGGATCTGTGAAGTACAAATCGCCGTTCGATTTGAAGACGGCGTCGTTCGGACTGTTCAGTCGCTTGCCTTGATAATTGTCAACGAGCGTCCGTTTGCCCCCGTCTTTGGTGAGCACCGAAATGCGACGATCTCCATGCTCACAGGAGACGAGTTGCCCCTGCGCATCGAGCAGCAGACCATTACACCCGGGTTC
>JAGQQB010000445.1 GCA_020426425.1 Planctomycetaceae bacterium
GGTTGATCTGTCGGTACCCGCCGTCTCCAACCACCCCGGGAAGTTCACCAGACCGTGTCGGTTCGTGATGGCAACGTTTCCGTTGCCGGTCTGGCGATGCTGGCTTCACCATCTCTGGCAGGCTGGCCACTTCCACAAGCGTAACGAGGCCGAATCGAGTTCACGCTTTCGCATTACGGCTGGCACCTTCGTTCCCTCAGGCTCCGCACGGCCCGTCACCAGACCGCACGCTGAGTTCCCTTCATGGTCCACGAACTCTTACCATGGCCAGTACCTTTCAACTGACAAGATCAACCAGACTTAACCTGACGCACCGGAGACGCGAAGAGATTCACTGACGCCACACGACCCTTCGCGGCTTCGCGGCTTCGCGTGAGGCCTTTGCATCGCCTGGGTCGCAGCAACGCGGTCACTCAGAAGTTCGACAAACATCATCCTGTCGATCCTGTACATCCTGTCAAAATCTTCGCTCCCTCTTGGGGAGAGACGTCACCATCGACGATCAGCTCTTTGCGTCCTGGCCTCTTTGCGACTTTGCGTTTCAAAAAGACAGAGGCACAATCGCGCCCAGTTCACCCACTTTCGAGATGCACACACGGAGGATTGCTCCCTTGGTTTGCCTGAAACACCAGCACTCGGGAAAATGATCGCAACGAGCGGAATGCCGCGTGATATCAACATCGGCATCACGCCCAGGGGGCAGAGGTGTGACAATGATGCAGCAACAGCGTTGTGCATCCGCTCAGTATGGCAGGTATCCCACTCGTGTCTGAGTTTCCCGCGATCCGAGGAGTCCCGATGACGGTTCCCGACGAAGATCAGAAGAAGCCACAAAAGTCGCCCAAACCAGATCGGTCTGGCAGCGAACTGTGGGAAGCCCTGCGATTCGCCGAAGGGATGCTCCTCAGAATCCTGATCGGCGTCCTGATCCTGATGCTGATTCCGGTGGTGCTGCTCCTGGCGCTCAGCGCGATTTGCAGCTTCCCGACGATCGGGCATTGATCACGTGATCCCTTGAACTGAGGCCCTGTCAGATGACGCCTGTCCTGCCACTTCGCGATTACACCTTCCTGGGCACAACGACGAGTCTGTGCCCCGAGTGTCTGGCCGTGGTCCCCGCCAAGATCCTCGATCGCAATGGACGCATCTACTTTCGCAAGCACTGTCCGACGCATGGCACGCGCGAGGATTTCGTCTGCTCCGACGCAAGTCAGTACGACCAGATGCAGTTCTCCGTGCCTGGCAAGGTGCCGCGCATGGTGGGAGTCGCCGCTGAGAAAGGGTGCCCTTACGACTGCGGACTTTGCACGGAACACGAGCAGCACACCTGCATCGGTCTGGTGGAATTGACCGATGCCTGCAACCTGGAATGCCCGATGTGCTATGCGGCGAGCGGCCCAGGGCGGCAACATCGGACGGTCGACGAATGCAAGATTGCCATTGATCGACTGGTCGCGGTCGAAGGACGTCCGGAGATCTTGCAGCTCTCTGGCGGCGAACCGACGATCCATCCACAGTTTCTGGAGATCTTTGAATATGCCTGCGCACAGCCGATCGACTATGTGATGATCAACACGAACGGACTGCGATTCGCGAAGGACGACGCCCTGCTTGAGGCGGTCGCCCGACAGCGACATCGCGTGGAGATCTATTTCCAGTTCGATGGCTTCAAACTGGAGACCAGTCGAGCACTGCGGGGCGAGGAGCTGCTGGAGCAGAAGCTCAGAGCACTCGACCGACTGGGAGCGGCGGGACTGAACGTCATCCTCGTCACCACGCTGCAAAGTGGCGTCAATGAAGATGAACTGGGGGACATTGTTCGGTTCGGCATGGACCGTCCGTGGATCACCGGCATCAGCATCCAACCAGCCACGTACTCAGGGCGTCATGTGTTGCCGGAAGAACTTGAGCAGCGCATCACCTTTCCCGACGTCATTCGCGGCATCGTCTCGCAAACTGACGGGATGTTTGAACAGCAGGACTTCCTACCGCTGCCATGCGCACATCCCAACTGTCATCAACTGACGTACGTCTACCGCAAGGATGGACACGCCATTCCCCTGACACGATTCATCAACGCCCCCGAAAACCTCGATCTGCTGGCCAATGGCATCACATTCACGAGGCCGCGTGTGCGGGAGGTGATCGAGCGTTACCTCAGTTCGTGCGGCGAGGGTTGTGGTTGCGGTGGACTGGTCGATCTATCTATCGAAGCAAGCAAGAAAGAGGCAGTCCCACCATCGCCACTCAGTGGTGCGGTGTCGCCATCGAAGACGCTTGCGCCGCAGGAGCTGGCGGCGGCGATGGATTTCTTTGTGAACGCCGCGAACGAAACGCTCAGTCCGCAGGATGTGTTTCGCATCACCATTACGTCGTTTCTCGATGCCTACACCTTTGACACCCGGCGGGTGATGAAATGCTGTACGCATCACGTGCTGCCCAGTGGTCATGTGATCCCGTTCTGCGCGTATAATGTGCTGTACCGTAATGGGCATTTGCCGTTGCCAGACCTCACGCTGGAAGAGCCTTCCTGATGCCGCCCTGGAGTTACTCAGCTTTGATGCTCGCGGCCATCGTGACGACTGGGATTCTGTTTCGAACGACGGGGAAGCGGCTCCCGTTGTCCGCTGGCCAACAGGGGGCGATTCTATTGGGGGCATTCGTCGGGAGCTTTGTGGCGGCGCGTCTGCCGTACCTGTTCTCGGACACCGCCGCCCTCTGCTCGTGGCAGGGCTGGTTGGGGAACGGGAAGACGATTCTGTTCGGACTGGCCGGGGGCTATGGCGGAGTTGAACTCGCCAAGTGGTGTACCGGAGTCAAGATCTCGACAGGAGATCAGTTCGCGGTCCCGGTCGCAGTCGGCATCGCGATTGGACGTCTCGCCTGCTTTCAAGGAGGCTGCTGCTTCGGCACGCCGACAGCGTTACCCTGGGGATTCGACTTCGGCGACGGCATCCTGCGGCACCCCACGCAGCTCTACGAATCGCTATTTCACCTGACCGCCGCAGTGGCGATGTGGCACGCGCGCCGACACGGC
>JAGQQB010000446.1 GCA_020426425.1 Planctomycetaceae bacterium
CGAATCAGGCGTACTCGATGGTCCACGCAACACCAGTGGAACGCGTGACGTCGGCGTGTTCACCGTCGACCGATTGCCCGGCGGCGATGTTGCCGACCGGCCTTGCGAAGACGATAAGGGCGAGGCACTACCACCACGACCTAGTCCATCATCACCGCGATTATTCGCTGGTCCATTCCCCACCACTGGCGTAGAGCGGCCATTGTTGCCGGGACCACGATCGGAACCAGCACGTGGTTGCGATCCAGCCTGCGAACGCAGGTCTTGCAGCCGCTGAGTCACCGAACTGGCAACAGAACCTCGCTGCGAATCGTTGCCATCGCGTCCGGGAGGAGTCCCCGGACGGTTCAGGATGACCCGATCACCAATGGAGGAATTCCCGGACCGGGATGCCAAACCATGATCGTGACTCCGATCACTTCCATCACGGCTATTGCCATCGCGACCAATTCCGTCTCGGCTACTGCCATCGCGACCAGAAACAACGTTCCCCAGCCGTGATCCCGGCGCAGGACCACGCGACACCAGATCCCGGGCCGACTGCGGCAGCCGGAATCGACTGGAGTCTGCGGAACCGCCTCCGTGTCCAGGGGCAATCCTGTGATCCCGACCGTTGCTGATCGACACACCTGGGCCTGGGCGGTGCGACACTGGTCCGCCTCGCTCTGCCAGCGAGCGTTGCGAACGCAAATCACTGAGCAGTTGCGAGCGACTTCCCAAGGCACTCTGTCGCTGTGAACTCGTCAGTCGAGTGAAGCTCGGGCCACCATGGTGATCGCGGACGTCGTGAAACAATCCACGTGAGAAGTCACGACTGGAGAAGCTCGCCAGACGCGAGTATTCCTGTCGTTGACTGGCGAGCCAGTTGGAGTTGCTGCGTCCATAGTACCACGACGAGTGTGCGAAGATCGGATCGTAACCGCCGCGACCAATCGACATGTTGATCCACGGACGATACCCCAGCGCCGCATACCGGCTGCCGCTGTAGTTGCCGTAGTAGTAGTGTCCCCGGCGCGGAGCGAGGAACAGCCGCGTCAGCAGGAGCGATGTGTTCACCCAGCGACGTGGACTGTAGCGATACCCACGCACCAGCGCGATGGGGCGATTGAACCGCACCGGCGAGAACAACAGACCTCGACGGGCGAGCGGATAGTCCCAGTAACCACGCACATACAGCCAGCCCCGCGGCGTCCACCGATACCGGTTGGGCACCCAGACCCAGTTGTTGTAGCAGCGGTTCCAATAACCGGGCTGCCACACATACGACGTATTGCGGTACTGCCAGCAGCCGGGGACCCAGAAGTAGTCGGGACCGGGCTGCGGTGAGGAAGCATCCACCGTGAGCATCGCCGGCGGCTCTGGCAGATACGCGAGTTCCTCCTCGGTCTCATTGGTCCAGAAGCCAGAGACCCATTGGTATCCTTCGTCGATCTGATTCCAGTAGCCAGGGATGAACTTCTGTCCCGGCGGAATATCGCGCCACACACCGCTCACCCAGACGAAGTCGTCGACTTCGTCCGACCAAGCCCAGTAGCCGGGGAACCACTGCACGTTGGTCCCCTCGGGCTTCACTTCCGGCGGGATCTCCTCGATCGCTGCCGGTGGCGCCTTGGTGACGATCAGTCCCGCCCGCTCGTCGAGCGTCACCAGCTCCGCGAACGCTTCATGGACCGGCCCGTTCTCCTGCAGTTGTACCAGATCCTCATCTGCCGGCTCCGACTCAGGGACAGGTGCTGGTAAGGCGGCGCCTGCATCGGGCACAGGTGGAGGCGGCAATTGAGCCAAGCCGGTCACGGCCAGCGACCATGCCAGCACAGCCGCGAGCCCGCCACGAACTCCGAGTTGTGAATAGTTGCATTCCATCAATGTTGACTCCTTATCGTCAGAACAGAACATGCAACCCGACCATCTGGAAGGATTGGCACGTTGCGTTCCGCACTCCGGCAGATTCCACCGATTCTAGCGCAAGCCCTTTCCTTGAAGCAATTTAATTGTCACCGAAACACACCCAGAATCTGCGACCTGCGTGCAAACCTGACATCCCTTCGACAACACCCCAACTCACACTGAAGACACCGTGCGGTCGCATGTGAGATTAGAGGAGTTGAGACGGGATTTACATGATCGACGGGATTTGGTTTCCACAATTCGATCGGGATGTCGAGATTTGCCTGTCCGTGATTCGGAGCCAAAAACTCATCCTGTTGATCCTGTAAATCCTGTCTGAAATTCGAATCATCACGTCGCGTCAGCCACCATATACCCATTCGCTGCCTGATCCGTTCCACATCGAGCCATGTGCGCGTTCCCGCATCTCTGCTACGAGCGATCAGCACACGGTGGACGACGTTCGCGTGAACCGGGATGAACCATTCCGGATAGAGAATTGTCCAGTGGCATGGTACCCTGCCCGGCGGCATCTCACCTGGATTTGACATCAATGGCTGGCAAGAAATCGGCACAGAAGCGACAGGCGAAGAAAGAGGATCCGAACGAAAGGATCATCTGCCAGAACCGCCGCGCGCGGCACAACTACGAAATCGTCAGCGAACTCGAATGCGGCATTGTGCTGGGCGGCAGCGAAGTGAAAAGCATTCGCGATGGCCAAGTCAGCATTGAAGATGCGTACGCCCGGGTCGAACATGGCGAAGTGTGGCTGCACAACGTCGACATCTCCGAGTATCCCCAGGCGAGCTATCTCAATCACGAACGGCGGCGACAACGCAAGCTGCTCATGCATCGCCGTGAGATCCGCAAATTCGCCGAAGCCGCCGAACAAAAGGGCATGACGCTCGTCCCCCTCTTGATGTATTTCTCACGCGGCAGGGTGAAAGTGAAACTCGCCGTCGCCAAAGGCCGCAAGGAGTACGACAAACGGGACAAGATCCGCAAACACGAAGACCAGCGGATGATCAAGGAGTCACTGCGTAAGCGGACGTAGGCGCTCGGCAGGTCGAACGTCGTTCTACTGCGATTCATTCGCTCGCTGAATCAGTGCCTCCACGACGGCTGGATGCAGACCCAGCGGTG
>JAGQQB010000447.1 GCA_020426425.1 Planctomycetaceae bacterium
GATCCGGACTTGATCACTCCCCCCCTGTGATTCCACAATCCAGGTGACCAACTGGGATGCCGCATCGCGTCCCAGCGTGTCTAAGACATCCCAACCATCGGGAACACGAAAGCTTGCCGCATACGCGGTGCCACTCGTCGTCTGCAGATCGAGATCGCAAACGGCGAATGCAAGATCGGCGGTCCACACCACCACTGCCGCCGTACTGGCGTCAACTTCCGCGCGACGTTCACCGATCTCCACCTGAAACTTGGGATTCCGTTCCAGCCCTTGGAACGTCCACAGCTCTCCCTGCATGTCGCGGCCTAATCCGGTCTGCAGCAAACGATCTGTCGAAACCGCGCGCACCGCAAGCGGCGATTCCACAAACAGCGTCGTTCGTTCCTGCGTGACGCGAATGTCCGGGAAGCTCACCCGGGGCAATGCCCGCATCGTTCCCCAGCGAGGGCTTTGCGACGCCGTGACCCGTAGTAGCGAGAACTGCCCTACCGGCAGGTCACCACACAGGATCACGGCTTCTCCGGGGCGTTCAGGATTGATTTGCAGTGGGACCGGAACACTGTTGATTGCCGCCCCTTGAATTTCGAGCGCGTTCGGAAATTCGATCTTCAAGGATGCGGCGGACGCACCGAACACTTCCAATCCGACATCTGCCTGAACCGTCAACCCGGTGGACCGAGCGAAGTATGCGTTCTCCACCTTTCCCAACAGCAGTGGACTGGGCGGCAGCGGCGCAATGTTCTCCACCGTCAACCGCACTTGCCTCCGTCGCCCCAAATCGAGCGTCCACTCATGCCAACCTTCGGCCATTGGCTGCGGCTCACTTAGCAACCCGGCCGAGGCGACAAGTTGTTTGCCCGCTGGCAGACGCAAACGCAACTGAGTATGCAGCGCCGCTGGCAACACAAGATCAAACGTGGTCGCGGCGACAATCGTCTTCTCCGACACCGAGTTCGCCCCGCCTGGCTGCACGAATTCGCTCACCAGTCCCCGTGCAGACCAGCGGCCGGTCAACACAGTTTCCGGAGCCGAGATCAGCACCAACGAGCGCCCATCTGGGGCGGTCCCCCAACGCGCGGGAACTGGGGCTGACAAATCGTTGACCACTTCCTCAACGACCGGCGAATTCGCAACAGATCGCTCGACGAGACGTTGCTGTTGCAGGCGCTGCACTGCGAGATTCACATCGGTCCAATCTAAGATCGCCACCTGATTGCCCACCTTGGTGACCCGACCGGTGAACTCTCCCGCGCGCAGATCGTCCCCCGAGAATGTGGCCGTATATGTGGCCGACTCCAGCGTGGCGAAACTGCGATCGGTCAACAGCGCCAACTGATCGGCGGCTGTCGCGCCCAGCAAGAAACTGGGATCCACGGGAACCCATTTCGCCGTGTCATCTGACTCTGCTGTGTCCTGCTCCACCACATAGCCACGTCGCTCGAGTCCTGACCGCCACTGTTCCTCAGTCACCGGAGCCGGCTCGTCGGCTGACGCGGCCTCACTTTCGCTTGCTCCCTCCCGCTCACGGGCGCCCTCTCCGGCGACAACGGGGGCGGGCGTCTCGGGGTTTGCCGTTGGGGCGACATCATCCGCCAGCACGCCACTGACCAGCAGCAGCATGGGCAGCACCGCCCCCCAGAGCCTGCCACGGATCGACATGGTCCATCGAGTCCTCACGCCAAGCGATCCTTTCCCTGCACGGTCAATTCGAGTCCCTCCTGCTCCTCTTCGCGCCGCAGAATCTCCCAGGCGGCACGATACCGCTTGAGCCGCGCCAAATCGTGCTCCGTCGGTTCCGGAATTCGTCGAATATCCATGTTATCCCGCAGATCAGCCAGTTTCACCGCCCGTGCCAGTCGATGCGGTCGCAGACGTTCGATGTACTGTTCGTAGCTGAGCGCCCCATCCTTCGTCAGCAGTCCGACCGCCTCAACCACGGCATCGGAAAAGCCCTGCCGCCGCAAGTCATCCAGCGTCACCGACGTATCCTCCACGACATCATGCAGCACCGCGACAATCCGCGCTTCCTCACTCCGCTGCGCGAGCATCACCCGCAAGGGATGCAACACATACGGCTCGCCATTCAGGTCGGGCTCGTCCCCATGCGTCTGGACTGCGAGTTCAATTGCCTGAACCAGTGATGCGGCCATCTCCAGTTTCCCTACGTCCTTTCAGGTAAGAAATTGGTGCCAACGCGAATTCGGTTTCCTCACAGAGTCTATCGCAGCGGCAGACCGAACTCCATGTGACCTCACGGCCAGTCGGACTTCCAGAACGAATCCGGCGAGCGGATTGCATTCAACCTGCATCCGACTACGATTCCAGTTGACCCCGGTCCGCAGCCTTTCCCGCTGCCGTGACAAACCGGAATGGATGCCTACGAAATGAATGCGAGTAACCCCATGGCTGATCAGTCCTACACCCTGCCCCCTCTCGGACAGAATCCCTCGACAACCGCCGCTGGCACCACCCCCGGCAGCTTCGCGAAACGTCCCGAGATCAAACCAGGCGCGGAAGGCCGGTACACTTACGCCTCGCCCGATACGCCGGGAATGCCAGAGCCGAGCGACAATACGGCGTGGAACTTCCTGCCGGAGGGTTGGTCCACGGCGACGCAATCGCCGGGCTTTGATACCAGCCAAAGCGCGCCGCAATGCCCGTCGACCGCGTCGACGGGTCCCCTCGCCAAACACGAATTCCTCCAAAGCGACGGCACCACACGCATTGTCCACTGTCCCGCCGACTTCACTCCCAGTACCCAGCTCGAACACGCCCGCCTCGGCATCATCACCCCCGAAATGCAGCGTGTCGCCGAGCGTGAACCGCACCTCACCCCCGCCCAGGTGCGTGACGAAGTCGCCGCTGGTCGCATGGTCATCCCCGCCAACAAAGTCCACCTGCAATATCAGCTCGATCCGATGGCCATCGGTCGGGCGTCGAAAACCAAGGTCAACGCAAACATGGGAGCCTCCCCGGTCTCCAGCGGGACTGATGAAGAAGTCATCAAGCTGAAGTGGGCCGAGCGTTGGG
>JAGQQB010000448.1 GCA_020426425.1 Planctomycetaceae bacterium
CTTGCTGTCGCTGTGTTGCGGTGTGTTGCTCACCGATTCGCTGCTCGCCGAGCCGGTGGCTCTGCCCGTCTCCGGGAAGGCGGGGGAGCAGGTGGCGTATCTGTTTGAGATGGAGGCGGATGACGGGACGGTGATTCGCAACTTCCGGGCGACGCCGATCCTCAAGATCGACGCCGTCGAGAACGGGAACCTGCGGATCTCTGTCGGAGAGACGTCGCTGAAGGAGGAGCACAAGTTCAAGAATCCGCAGACGCGCGGGATCATTCGCAACTACGGATTGCCGATCAGCCGGGAAGCACGGTCGCTGACGATCGACCCACGCTGCCGGATCGTGACCAGCAAAGGAGAAATCGGATTACCGTTCGCGCAGGGGGAACTGCTCGAAACGATTCTTGAAGCACGACCGGAAGCTCCGCAAGACCAGTGGGAGCGGACACGCGACACCACACTGACGATTTCTTCGAGTCTGTTTCCGCGCCTGTTGCTGAGCGATCCGAATGCAACACGACTTAATGCGGAAGAGACGGTGGCGTTCCGGGTGCTCAAGGTGACTGAGCAGGAAGTAACGCTCGAACGGACGTACTCGTTTACGACGGTGGAACGGAGCGGAGACGGACCACGGTATGAGATGAGTGGCAAAGGGGAACTCAAAATCGGTCGGGCCGATGGATTCCCACAGTCATTCGATGGCCGCGTGAAGATCACCACCAGGGATGAAGGGTCCGCGAAGACGACGGACATCCATCTCGGATACGCCCGCATGACGCCGGACGAACTCAAGAACTACCGGACCCTGCTGACTGCGGAAGCAGACGCCCGGATCGCTCCGCCATCGCCGCAGGAACGGCAAGAGTTTCTCGACGTCATCCAGGGGGGTGAAGCCCTCAAGATGCGAGACGTGTTGGACAAGATTGCCCCGAAGATGCCTGAAGGAGAAGACGCCGAGGTTGCCGCCGTGATCGCGAAGTGCCTGACGCACGATCAGAACTTTGTGCAGGTATCGGCCGCAAAGGCGATGATCAACTGGGCGACCGAGGCAGAAGCCGCCGCGTTGATCGACAGTCTGAAGAATACCAACTCGCTGGTCACCAAAGCTGCCGAACAGGCGCTCGTGCGGCTGAATCATACGGCAGCGATTCCGGCCATTGTCGACCGAGTGAAGGCCCCGGCCACGCGTATTCCAGCCAGCAAGGCGTTGCAGCAATTTGGCAGTGTGGCGGAAGAGGAAGTTCACAAATTGTTTACCGAGAATGACAGGTCGGTCCGCATGGAAGCGGCGAAGATTCTCGGTGAAATTGGGACGTCGAAGTCGTTGCCGCTGCTGGAAGATCGTGCGGTGAACGACACAGACAACACCGTGAAGTACCTGACGAAGAAAGCCCTCGATGCGGTTCGGGCACGCGTGCAGAATGGGACGTAATCGCTCGTGTCGCGGATGTCTGCTACAGTTCGTCGCGTGAACGACGGAACGACGTATCGCAGTCGTCCGGTTCGCAAACCAGCAACATGGCAGACACCAAAGCAGGATCGAGACGGATGATGCGAGTTCAATGTGCGCGAGCGGCGATGTTCTTGGTTACTCTGATTCCAACGCTGTGCAACGCAGCCGGACCGGCGTATCGAGATCCCAAGCCGCAAAGGTACGATCTCACTAAGCGGGCGAGTGAGATTGATCCTCGCGCGCAGGAACACCCTGAGCTGAACTTTGTGTTTCAGGACAAGAACGGCAAAGTGACTGATCTGCAGCATGCGGTGGTCGATACCAGCGTGAAGCCACAGGGGAAACTAGTCATCTGGCTGATGGGACACAACCAGGGATTGTTTGAGCGGATCTCCAGCTACGGACTGCATGGCGTCCAGGTGCATTACGCGAATGGCTGGTTCGGCACGCTCAAGCCAGAGGTACGAGACAATGGCACGACGCTGGGCGAGATTCGCCTCGAAGCGGCGACCGGCGAAGATCACAGCAAATTGGTCGAGATTCCGCAGCCGGATGGGATGATGGAACGGACGCGGCAGTTCCTGTTGTGGCTCGCCAAGGAGCATCCTCAGGGGAAGTGGGAGCAGTTCCTCACGCGCGATGGTGAGGCGGTGCGATGGGACAAGGTGATCGTCAGTGGCATTTCCCACGGGTCGACCACGGCGGCCCGGTTCGCCAAGCATCAGGCGGTCGACCGTGTGGTGATGTTCTCCGGTCCGCGCGATCAGACGGAGACGTGGCTCGGGTTCACTTCGGCGACGCCGTCGAATCGTTACTTCGGTTTCACGCATGTGCTCGACTCGGGTTGGACCGCGGACCACTATTGCCGTTCGTGGGAGATGCTACAGCTGCATCATCATGGACCGATTGTGGATGTCGATGAAGTCGCGGCCCCCTATGGCAATACACGGCGACTGGTGACCAACTTCGATGTCAACAACGACGCGAAGCGCGCCCACGGTGCCGTCGTGCCAGGTGGTTCAGCGTCCAAAGATGCCGACGGGAAGTATCGGCACGAAGCGGTATGGCGGTATCTGTTCACGCATCCTGTGGAACAGACCGGGCCGATGTCTCCGCTTGATCCGAATTGCGAGCATGACTTGCGGTAGTGGTGGTGCCGCAATCGCAACTTGCGACTCGATGTGCAGGTTGACTCAGCGTCGCCCGACTCGGAGGGTCGGGCTCGGGCCAATTTGATCGACGAAGCGGTGTTGAGCGAATGTTGTCGGAGAAGGACTCGGCACGATTCGGAGAATCGTGCGACACTGGTCTGGGCGACACCGCGACGCTGGCAGCGTGGGGCACGAGGGTGTGTGATGCAGACGGAAGTGCCGCTCAATCGTTGAGTTGCCCTTTAATGACGCGCTGCGTCTCTTCCCATTTCGTGGCCAGAAAGTCGACGTAGTCTTGCGGACTCATGAATCCGGCTTCGGTTTCGAAGTCGTACAACCAACCCTCTTCGTAGTTGCTGGTATTGATGGCGGAAGGATCGTCGAGCAGGAGCGAGTTGAACCGCACGATGCGTCCGGCTGCCGGGGGATAGAG
>JAGQQB010000044.1 GCA_020426425.1 Planctomycetaceae bacterium
ATCAGCGGTTCCCGGGATTCCAGCTGTTGCCCGATGCGCGCCGGGATCTTGTTCTTTCGGAGGTCCTCGTCCGTGAGGCCGAGCGATTGAAAATCAACCTGCCCGAAGACGCAGTGATTGAATACATCAAAGATGCCACCAACGACAAAATGACGTCCGAGGTGTTTAAGGAAATCCGCGAAGCGCTTGGGTCATCGGACAAAGCGATTGTCTCCGCCTTGCGACGCGAGTTGCTGATTCAGACAACCGCGAACGTGATCTACGGCAACAAGTTTCTCACGCCGGTCTCGTACTACGACTACTATCGCCAGCTCAATGTGAAGCAGTCGGCGGAACTGGTGTCGTTGCCAGTCAGCAGTTTCGAAGAGGGTTTGCCCGAACCTTCCGCCGCCGAACTGCAGCAGCTGTTCGATCAGTACAAGAGCAACAGCCCGAACTTCACCCCCGAGGGGCGCTACGAAGAAGGACGTCCCGGCTTTGTGCAGCCGCGTCGTGTGCGATTGGCTTATCTGGAAGCGGCGTTTGAAGATATTAAGGCGACCGTTGGCGAAGTGACCGATGAAGAAGTTCAGCAGGTCTACGAAGAACGTTACAAGAAGCCGCTGCCTGTCATGACTCCCGCCGAAGGGAGTGAAGGCGCCGCCACCGGTGGTCCGGCTCTCCCCGGCACGACCCCAGCGGGTGAAGAGAAACCGGCCGAAAGCGACAAGCCCGCCGCAGGTGAGAAACCAGCGAACGGCGACAAGCCTGCTGCACCGGCGACGGAAGACAAGCCAACGGACGAAGCCAAGCCTGGAACCGAGGACAAACCAGCCGAAGAAAAACCTGCAGAGGAGAAGCCCGCTGAACCAGCGGCGGAGGCTGAGAAGCCTGCCGAGTCGACCGAGTCGACCGGGAATGAAACCTCAGCATTGCCAGCGCGGTCCCTCTCACTCGTCGCCCTGTTCGATGACGCCCCAGCGACCGATGCCGACAAGCCGGCGGCAGAGGCGCCAACGGAAGACAAGCCAGCCGACGAAAAGCCTGCTGAAGCAGGACCAGCTGAAGAAAAACCAGCGGACGCGCCTGCGGAAGAGAAACCCGCCGCAGAAACAAAGCCGACCGAGGGGGACAGCAAGCCTGCGGAAGGTGCCGACAAACCAGCCACCGAAGAAAAGCCCGCTGGCGACGCCAAGCCTGCTGACGGTGACAAACCAGCAGAAGAGAAACCGGCTACCGGTGACAAGCCCGCCGAAGGAACGCCGCCAGCTGGCGACGATGTCGTCCCACCAGCGCCCACCTCGGAAGTTCGTCCTCTGGACGACGCCCTGAAGGCCGAGATTCGCGAAGACATCTTGCGCGAGCGAACGCACACAAAGATGCGAGCGATTGCCGATGCTGCCATGAAGTTCATGTCGGACAAGGGATTCAACCATACGCTGGAAGAATCTGACGCAAAGTATCTGAGCGCCGAGGAACTCAGCACGCTGCTGGAAGGCTTCGCTGAAAAGAACGGCTTGATCTATGTTGAGACGCCGTTGCTTACTACAGGCGAGTTGACGAGCGGAGAGGATTACCCAATCGGGTCTGCCTTCTGCATGGACCGACAGCCGATGCTGGCCGGGGAGCGAGTGTTCCGCATGGGGCCGAACGATCTGTATCGTCCGATTTCGGCCCACAACTTCCGGACCGATAGTGAGTTCATTTTCTGGAAGAGCGAAGATAAAGCCGCCCACGTACCGGAATCTTTGGAAGATGAACTCGTCCACAAACAGGTGGTCGCCACCTGGAAGCGACTGCAGGCGCTGCCGAAGGCGGAAGAGCGGGCCAACCAGTTGATCACCGCCATCAAAGAGAGCGACAAGCCACTCTCGGAGCTGTTTGCGGAAGAAACCGTGACCGGCGACAAAGAAAGCCTGTATCTGACGGTGAAGGAAACGGGGCCATTTACCTGGATGCAACGGTCCACCGCCGCTCCGCAAAATATGATGCAAAGGCCACAGGTCCGGCCTTCTTCGATCCCAGGCGCTGAAGATGCCGGTCAGCGATTCATGGCGATAGTCTGCAACGAAATGGAGGTCGGCGAAGCCCGCGCCATCCCGAATGAAGATGGTTCCGCCATCTACATCGTTCGTCTGGTCAGCCGGGAACCAGAGGCCACACCGGAAGCCGCCGAGGCGTTCCGTAAGGAGTTCCTGGCCGCTGGAAACATGATGGAATATGGACAGCTCGGACAGCTCGAACTCAGCGAGCACTCCGGCCATCTGTACGACTGGGCGGACAGCCTGCTCGCCAGCTACGGCGTCGACATCACCGAACCAGCTGGCGCGGAGTAGATCGCTCTCCTCGACCCATCGTCACCGTGGCCGATGCTGCCAGCATCGGTTCCTGGTGAATTGTTTGAAGTGCGATCGAGGCCGCACGTCTTGAGATGCTCGACGATTTTGCGTTCCTGCATCTGAATTCTGACCGAGCGAGTTTGATTGACGCCCGAAGACCTCCGACGTTGGCAGCGTCGGGTACGAGCCGTGGTTACCGTCAACTGCCGTCCAGTGAATTGAGATTCATTCGGGCCGCGACTACGATGCGTCCCGTCGCAGGGATGGTGTGTGGGAACGGATTCTGAATTGGCCCTCTGGCCGATTTGTCGATTCAACCGGCCCACGGGGTGACACATCCAGTCAATCAGCCCGCTGGCTGAACTCTCAATTCAAATCCAACATCTGTGAAGAGCTATGCGCCCAGACACACTTTGCCTCCATGGGGGTCAGGAACCCGATGTCGCCACCAACGCCCGGGCGGTGCCGATCTACCAGTCGACCTCGTTTGTCTTCAACGATGCCGCCCACGCCGGTCGTCTGTTTGGCCTGCAGGAGTTCGGCAACATCTACAGCCGGATCATGAATCCGACTTGTGATGTGCTGGAAAAGCGATTGACCATGCTCGAAGGAGGAAGCGGCGCTCTTGCTGTCGCATCGGGCCAGGCGGCGGAGTCGATGGCGATCATGAACATCGCCCAGGCTGGACAGAACATTGTTTCGTCGTCGAGTTTGTATGGCGGGACCTACAACCTGTTCCACTACACACTGCCCAAGTACGGCATCGACTGCAAGTTTGTTGATCAGTCCGATCCCGAGAACTACCGCAAGGCGATCGATGGCAACACCCGCTGTCTGTATCTGGAGTCGCTCGGCAATCCCCGCTGCGATGTTCCCGACTTCGACGCCATCGCCTCGATCGCTAAAGAAGCGGGTATTCCGCTGATCGTGGACAACACCCTTTGTTCGCCTTATCTGTTCCGCCCGTTCGATCACGGGGCCGATATCGTGGTTCACTCATGCACCAAGTTCATCGGTGGGCATGGGACGTCGATCGGGGGCGTGATCATCGAAAAGGGAGGCTTCCCCTGGGACAACGGCAAGTTCCCTGAGTTGACTGAGCCTGATCCTTCGTACCACGGGATGAAGTTCCACGAGACTTTCGGCGGGATGAACCTGTCGTACATTCTCAAGGCCCGCGTGCAACTGCTTCGAGACCTCGGTCCGGCGATGAGTCCGTTCAATGCCTTCATGTTGCTCCAGGGTTTGGAGACTCTGCACCTGCGGATGCCGCGTCACTGCGAGAACGCGCTGGCTGTCGCGCAGTTTCTGGAAAGCCATCCTAAGGTTTCCTGGGTCGGCTATGCTGGTCTCGAATCGCACGCCTGCTATTCGCTGGCTAAGAAGTACATGCCCAAGGGGTGTGGAGCGATCTTCGGCTTCGGCATCGCTGGCGATACGCCAACGCAGCAACAGGCCGCTGGTGTGAAGCTGATCGACAGCATGAAGTTGTTCTCGCATCTGGCCAACGTGGGTGACAGCAAATCACTCGTCATTCATCCGTCGAGCACCACGCACCAGCAATTGTCGATTGAGGAACAGATCGCCACCGGCGTCTCGCCCGACCTCGTTCGGTTGTCCATCGGTACAGAAGACAAGGAAGACATCATCGCCGATCTGAAACAGGCGCTGGATCAGATTTAGTCTTCGTGTTCGCAGCAAGTGTTTCGCGAGCCAGTCCCTTGGGACTGGCTCGCTCGTTATGGTTGGCGAGCATTGACTGCTTCTTCACCTCAGGATGCCCACATGCAGCAACGAATCACTCTTGCCGATGGCGGCGAGCTGAGTGTCTTGGTCCAAGGGGCGGGGCATCCGGTGTTGTTTGTGCATGGGTTCCCGCTCGATCACACCATGTGGCGTGCCCAAATGGGGGCGCTGGCGGATCAGTTCCAAGTGATCGCGCCAGACTTGCGCGGCTTTGGACAAAGCTCGGTCACCGCAGGAACGGTGACAATGCAGCAACACGCGGATGATCTCGCGGAATTGCTCGCGACGCTGGGAATCAACGAATCGGTCACGCTGTGCGGATTGTCGATGGGAGGTTACATCGCCTGGCAGTTCTGGAAGCGGCATCCAGAGCGGTTGGCCCGACTGATCCTGTGCGACACCAGAGCGGCGGCCGACAGTGCTGAAGCGCAACAGACGCGGCACACCGTCGCCAGTCGAGTTCTTGCGGAAGGTTCAGACTTCCTGGCCGAGGCGATGCCAGCCAAGTTGTTCTCACCCTACACATTCACGCACCATCCGGAACTGATCACCGCGACGCAACGGATCATCCGGACGACGCAGCCGCAGGGAATTGCCGCTGCAGCGCTTGGGATGGCGGCTCGTGTCGATGCCACTGACTGGCTCGGGGACATCGACGTTCCGACGCTGCTGATCGTTGGGCAGGATGATCAGATCACCACGGTCGACGAAATGCGCTCACTTGCCGCCCTCATCCCGGAGGCGAGCTTCGTGGCCATCGACGATGCTGGACACATGGCTCCGCTCGAAGCTCCGCAGCCAGTCAACGCGGCAATCGAACACTTTCTGCTGGGAACCTCGGTCTGACCGACAGGGTTACTCTTTAAGCTTCGCCAGCAGGTACTCAACCGCGTTCGCGAACTTCACGTCATCTGCGCCAGGGTACACGAGTTGACACTCCACCCCCTGTGACTGGCACTGCTCCTGAAGCTTCACGCCGAAGTTGGCAGTATGCGTCGGGTCTTTCTGCTCCTGTCCGAGTGCTGGTGGGGCTGAGAAGGACAGATAGATGGGTGGGTCATCAGATGTGACCAGCGCGTAGGGGGAGTACTCGGCGATCCAGGGGAGAATGGTTTCCCGTTTGGCGAGAAACTCTTCGAACTGCGAGAGGCCCGCTGCTGCATCACCAGTGAAGCCGAATGCGTGGCCACCGTAACGGCTGTTTGGGGTCCACTCTTTCATTTGTTGGGGATCGAGTGTCGTTTGTGCTCCGTTCACCGCGGCGCACCAGAGTCGGGTCGACTCGCGGGTGATCGGATCCTCGCTGTTGGGGTCGGCGAGATCAGGATGAAACGCCAGCCACAGACTGCTGCACGCGCCGGCCGATCCACCGGTCGCCCCGATGCGATCCGGGTTGATGTTCCACTCCTGGGCATGACTGCGAATCAGTTGCAGTGCCCGGGCCGCATCATGCAATGGTCCTTTGACTGGCGGCACGACACCATCGGCGGTCGCCTCGGGAATGAAGCGATACTCGACTGAGGCGACTGAGATTCCGGCATCGAGGAACTGCCGGAGCATTGGTGAGAGCGAGCTGAGTCGCCCACCATTCATCCAACCGCCGCCATGGATGTAAACCACCAACGGTGTTGGTCGATCGGACTTTGCCTGCCAGAAATGCAGCACCTGCTTGGGATGCGGTCCGTACGAAACATTGAACTGCGTTGGGTCGGGGACCGGAGGATTTGCGTCGAGCCAGCGCTGAGCTTCTGCGTCATCAATTTCACGCACGAACAGATTTCGCCAGCGGATCTCGCCGCCATGCGTTTGCAGCATCAGCGGACCTTTCTCGGGTAGCGGCTGAGAGCGATCCCAGTAGTTTTCCATCACGGCCCCTTCCACGACGAGCCGTGTGTTCAGCCAGACCCAGGTGCGGGCGCCAATTTGTCGAATGCGGAACTGATTCCACTGACCGAACGGCTTGTCGGCCAGGCGTTGAGGATCGCGTCCCAGGGTCTCCGGATTGTTATTGAATAAGCCCCCTGAGCCGAGGAACGGCTGTCGGGTGGGACGTTTGGGATCGTACTTCTGATTCCAATCCCAGATCTGTACCTGTGGTGTGCCGCGCAGATAGATGCCACTGTCGGCACCGGCCACGGTCTTGTAGTCGATGTAGTATTCGACGTTGCCAAACTCTTCTTCAGTTGTCGCGTAAGGCCCGTGTCCATCGTTGACGAGTTCCCCGTTTTCGATGCGCCAATGGTCGGCGAACTCCGCCCGTTGCTTGGCAAGGTTCTGTGCGAGCGCCTCGCCCGTGAGCTTGGCCGACGCGTGTGGATTCCATCCATACCAGCCGGTCAGATCCTCTCCGTTGAAGATGGCGCGAAATCCTTTCGGTGGCTCCGGTGGTTCCGCCTGTGCTGGCATCGACCGCGACATGGACAACAGGGCAACCAGCAGCAGGCACCAGCGTGGTGAGACGATCATCCTCTAACTCCCGAAGCATGGACGTGTTCATTCCACGACCGCGGTTTGTCGCAGGCGACAAGCGGCGGTCGAAGACAGATCATCACAGATGGATGGGATGCGGACAACTCAGCGGTTGCAGGTAGTAGGTCGAAGAGCGCGAGCAGCGACTCGTAACCGACGCTGCCAGCGCACAGGCAACAGAACGAGCGGTCTGTGCTTGAACTTGGGCATGCAATTCACGGTCACGACTCATCAGACGCAGCCCACATGCGTTGAATCCTGACCGCGCTCTGGTCCGTTGTAGGTCAATCGGCGACAATGGAAACGTCACCTCGCCGGTCTGGTCCCACAGTTCGGCGCTGGAGGATCCTCTGAACCGAGTTCACCGAACTTGATGCCGAAGCTATGACTGAGACAGCGACAACAACGGAAATTGGCAGCTACTTCATCACGAACTATCCGCCGTATTCGCAATGGAAACGCGAGTTCGCGCCGGAGATTCATGCCGCGCTCGATGCCGAACCAGATCGGTCGGTTCCGCTGGGGATGTACGTGCATATTCCCTTCTGCCGCAAGCGCTGCAAGTTCTGCTACTTTCGCGTGTATACGCAGCAGAACGCGGAGACCATCAAGAACTATGTCGAGGCGCTCGACAAGGAACTCACGCTGCTCAAGGACAAGCCGGGCATTCGCAATCGGTCGTTGCAGTTCGTGTACTTCGGCGGTGGGACGCCTTCGTACTTGAGCGCGCGGCAACTGCTGATGCTGCGTGAACGGCTCAGCGACTCCGTCTCCTGGGAGAGCGCTCAGGAGGTTACGTTCGAATGCGAGCCGGGCACACTTAGTCTGGAGAAGGTGCAAACGCTGAAAGAGATTGGGATTACACGTGTCTCACTGGGGGTTGAGAACTTCAACGAGAAGATTCTCGAAGAGAATGGACGCGCGCATCTGTTGCCGGAAGTCGAGCGGGCGTATGGCTGGATTCAGCAGGTCGGATTCCCCCAGGTGAACATCGATCTGATCGCTGGAATGGTGGGCGAGACCGACGAGAACTGGCATCATTGCATTGACCGGGCGATCGAAATGCAACCGGACAACATCACTATCTATCAGATGGAGTTGCCGTGGAACACGGTCTATTCCAAGGAGATGTTGGAACTCGGAACGGCCTCACCCGTCGCCGACTGGCCCACCAAGCGGCGCTGGGCGAATGAAGCGATCGACCGTCTTCTGGCGGCGGGGTATCACCTGTCGAGCGGCAATGAACTGGTCAGGAATCCTCAGACAGATCACTTCATCTACCGCGACAATCTCTTCCGTGGCAGCGATCTCGTGGCGGTGGGTGTCTCGTCGTTTGGGCACTTCCAGGGGGTGCATTATCAGAACGTCGACCGCCTGGAAGATTATCTGGAGAAGGTCAACGCCGGGGAAATCCCCATCAACCGTGCGTACACGCCAACTCCACATCAGGTCCTCATTCGCGAATGGGTCCTGCAAATGAAGGAAGGTCGTGTGAACGCCGGCTACTTCCGCAACAAGTTCGGTGTCGATCCTCTCCAGGAGTTTTCCGCCCCGCTGGCCAATCAGCAGCGGGCGGGGTATCTGACCGTCGAAGGGGACGATGTGATCCTGACCCGCAAAGGACTGCTCCAGGTCGACAGTTTGCTGCCGGAGTACTTCGAAGAGCAGCATCGTGAAGTGCGTTACACGTAGTGCGCGCGCCGATTCGTCCCGAGTTAAAGTTGCTGATCATTCCGCGATCACAACGTTGGATCGCGGAGCGATCCAGGACAATGATGTGCTAGCTGATCCTTACTGGAGCAGCTGCAGCATCGCGCGGCCCATGCCATCACCGATCAGGTAATACGTCTCGGCGTTGGAATTCCAGTGGTATGCTTGCCCCGAGGGCGACTGGTCCGCTGGACGGAAGAACGTCTTCGTTCCGACGAATGCCACGTTCCCTTTGAACTCCGGATGCTCAGCGACAGCGGCCTGGGCTTTCATCAGCGATAACGCCCGAGGATGCGTTTCCTGTTCGCCACTCATCCCGGTCTCGGCAATCACGAAGGGCAGGTTCGGCGTGTTGAGGTCTTTGCGGATGTCCCGAATGAAATGTGCCATGTTCACTTCATAGGCATCGTTGAATGACTGATTCACCCGGTCGTTCCAGCCTTGATGCCAGCCAAAGCCCACCAGCTGTGGTGTGCGCCCTTTGAGTTCTGGGAACTCGGCCCCGACATCGGACAGTATCGCTTTGGTGCGGCTGAGCAACTCCTGATAGTACGGGCCCGGCGCATCACCTCCCGCCGATGGTGGCCGAAAATCCGCCGCGAGGCTCTTGCCGCCCCACGCCAGTTTGATGAGCAGCACTGGCTCGTCGAAAGCGTCCCCTACGACTGTTCCGAAGCCCAGCTCGGGGCCGATGCGATCTTCGCGCGCTCCGAACCCGGGGCGTAGGTGCCCCTTGCGATCAAGATAGTGAATCCAGACATCCTCCCGTTCGCGCCAGTTCCCATCTGCATCGCGCAGCTTCGCATACGGTGCGTCCGGCTGCGACTTCGCGAGGAACTCCAGGCTTCCCTGTCCGCCGTTACGGCTAGGATCTGCCTTGATTACGCCGGCCCCTTCCATGTTTGACTGGCCAGCGAGAATGAAGACCTTGAGTGGTTTGTCGGCAGGTTCGGCGGCGCCGGAATGCGTGGCCATCAGCCATCCGGCACAGGCCAGTGCAATCCCGAAGACACGACCCGGTCGGGAGTGTGAACGTTTCATGTTGGGTTTCCTCAATGCGTTTTGCGGCGAATCGTTGTGCAGCGGTGACACGACCTCCCAGGCGACGCTATTCCCGCCGCTTGTTCTTCCCTTTCCCCTTCCCTCCTTCACGCGGGAGTTCGGGGACATTCTTCTTAGGGATGTATTGCTGCAACTGTTGCTTCAATTGGGCGTGAGCGGGATCGTCAGCGATGTTGTGCCAGCCGTAAGGATCGGCGGCGTGGTCATACAGTTCCTCGCTGCCATCGGCATACCGGATATAGCGGAACTGCTCAGTCCGGAAGCTGTGGTTGTGGCGATGAAACGTCGTTAGCGCCGGCTGGTCCCATGTCGCCGCAGGATTCTCCAGCAGCGGGCGCAGACTTGGACCTTCGACATGCTTGGGAATCCGGATTCCGGCGAGATCGCAGACCGTCGGATAGATCGTCATGTAATCCACTGGCCGACCACAGACTCCACCGGGCTGCGTGACCCCGGGCGCTTTCCAGATGAATACAGTTCGGGTGGCTTCTTCCCACAATGCGAATTTGCGCCAATGTTCCTTCTCGCCCAGATGCCAGCCGTGGTCACTCCACAACACAACGATGGTGTTGTCCTTATGGCGTGAATTCTCCAGGGCGTCGATCAACCGACCGACCTGCGCATCGCAGAAGGCGATCGTTGCCAGGTACGCCTGGACCGCTTCTCTCCAGCGACCGGACTTCACCATCATCGCATGGTCTCCCTGCGGCTTGGCCATCGCCTGGCCCGCTGGCGGAATATCGGCCAGGTCGTTTTCGGTATGTGGAGGCAATTCGATCGTTTCCAGCGGGAACATGTCGAAGTACGGCTTCGGCACACTGAACGGCATGTGTGGCTTGACGAGGCCGATCGCCAGGAAGAATGGCTTGTCGTGCTTGCGCTGGAGTTGCTTGATCCCGTAGTCCGTCACCCGGTAATCCGGCATATCTTCGTCTGCATTGGCCAGCGGTCCGAACTTGATGCTGCCGACCCCGTCATCTTTCGCCGAGGGGTGCAGCTTGAGCGCCGGTCCGCCTTTGGCAAAGTACTCGGTCCACTCGCCGTCACGATGGGCGCTGCTGTGATAGATCTTCCCCGCGCCATAGACATCGTAACCGGCGTTGAGGAACTGCGTCGTCAGCGTCAGTTCTTTGCCGATCACAGGCGTCCAGTCCTGACCGTTGTCGTACACTCCGGTCGTACTGGGACGCAGGCCGGACATCAGGGCTGCACGCGAAGGATTGCACGCTGGCGCAGCACAGTTGGCCCGGGTGAACGTGACCCCCGCTGTAGCGAGGCGATCGATGTTTGGCGTCTTCGTCTGAGGATTGCGGCCCAGATGCCCCACCCAATGGTTGAGATCATCGATTGCGATGAACAGCACATTCGGACGCTCAGCGGCGAACGACGGCACCGTTACAAACAGCACACAAACCAGTCCCCAGAGGAAACGCGACATGGTCAATCCCTACGTTGATAATGGAATGCGAAGGGGTCCAAGCATACCGATCGGCGCGGGATCTGTCTTGCATCAAGAAAAGTGGATCGGTACTCTCGTCGCGTGGAACTGCGTTGACCCTTGGTTTCTCCAACACGGGAGGGCAATCCGATGGAAGAAGGTGGTGGTCGTTTCGGCGGCATCCTGGTGACGATTGGGATTCTCGCACTGCTCAACGGGTTGAGTTATGTCTTCAACTGGGGCTGGTTCTTCTATTGATCCTCAGTCACCGTTCGAGGGCTCAGATGTCCATGTCGTCAACCAGCCTGGCGGCAGGGGCATGGCCTCCTGGTCCCGCCTGGAAAGCATTCTGTTCGGGCTGACGGTCCTGTTCTGGTCCGGTCGACATGCGCTGCGGTCGGATGCGGAATGGACCGTTCCCAGCATCTCGGTGCTCGCATTGAACATCGCGGTGGGCGGTCTGTTTGTGTTGCGGCATCCTGCGTCGCGCATGGGGCGTTGGGCCGAGTGGGTATGGGCGCTGCCCTGCATCGTGGTGGCGGTCTTTGTGTTGCAGGTGGCGCCTCCTGCCGCAAGCTGGCCAATCCCGGTTCAGGGTTTGTTTGTTGTTGCCGTCTGCTGGACGATCGCCTCGCTGCTCACGCTCGGGCGCAGTTTCTCCGTACTGCCAGCGGTGCGGTCGATTGTGACTCGTGGCCCCTATCGGCTGGTACGGCATCCTGCTTATCTGGGTGAATCGGTAATGACGTTTGCGTGCCTGCTGGCGAGTCCCACATGGGTCAGCGCCGCTTTGCTGGTTCTGATCCCGGTGTTCGTCGTTTGGCGAATTCAGGTCGAGGAGCGGCTGTTGTCGAGGGATTCAGCGTATCAACAGTACCAGTTACGCGTCCGCTGGCGACTGCTGCCAGGTGTATGGTGACATGCGGCGAGAGGAACGCGCGCGACTTGGTCCGCATCCACCACTATGATCGCCACAGTTCCTGAGCAGTGCGCCGAAACCGGGTGCATTGATCGGACGAGGTCCAGCTTTCGACCGGGATTAACACCACCTGTGTTGGCGGAGTTCCGAGATAGATCGCCACGCACTCGCCCACTTCGTCCAGTTTGTGGACTCGCGACCAGGGATAGATCGATTGCCCTTCGCTGGTGAGCAGGTAGACCCCCTCTTTGGTCAGCAGGACATCCTGGGTGTACTCCTTGGGGAACGCCCTGCCGGTCCACCAGGGCCACATCGCCAGTGCGAGATAGACGAGGATGAGCTGCGAGACGATTGTCATCATTGCCGCCGTCAGGAAGCCCCAGCCTCCCGCAGTCCACAGACCAAGCACCGCAATCCAGGGAGCCAGTAGCAGGGCCAGCAGCATCGCCCACGTGCCGCGTGACAATCCCCGGAAATCACCATGCAGTAGAATCCAACGCCGCATCTGACCGCGCGTGATATGACTCGTCACTCGATCCAGCACATGCGGTAAGGGCCAGTCGGTCAAGTCCCTGATTGTCGACGGTTCCTGCGTCCGCCGCTGGAGTTCGTTCTTCCAGTGCTGGAACTGCGCGGGGGATTCAAACATGCGCTGCGTCAGCAGCAGTGGATGGCCGTGTGGCGCCAACTGTACCTCTAGAAATTCGTCATGCACATTGAGCCGATGCAGATGGGGCCAGAGTCGGCGCGAGCAACCTTCAGGAAATCGCAATTCCAAGTAGGTGGGCGTCGCCCTGATCGCCAGTCGCATGACCAGGAACTGCCGAACGTTGATTCGACGAAACAGGAGTCCCAGGATCGTCGCCACAACCCCGAACAGCATTGCCGCGCGGGGAGTCAGCCGCAACAACAGCAGCGTCGCTGGACCCGCAATCGCCAGCAGCCATGCCAGTCGTATTGCCCAACTGCGCAGGCGGGATGCCGCTGAGTACTTGGCGGTGTAGTCGTTGATCTCCTGCTGTGTCGTCTGAAAGTCGAGATCCAGTACCAGATCGTTCCGCGTGGTGGAATCCACCAGACTCACTGGTTCGTCCGAGAACTGCGGCGGGACCGGCGCGGCATGGAAGTTGGCTACGGGTTGAGCATCATCCACCGCCCACGCCGCTGTCTCATAGATGACTGAGCGATCAGGATGCTCAGTATCGTAGAGGACTGTCACTGCATCGGTAACAAGTTCCGCGTTCCCCACCGGCACCTGCACCGCACCCGTGTGGTGAGCCAGTCGGTCCGTTTCGGCGTTTGGCGTCTGGTACACGTATGTCAAGGTGACCGTCTTATTGTGTGGCGGATTGCGGACAGTGATCGTTCCCAACGTGGCAACCCCCTCGGTCAGCAGAACTCGGGTGCGGATCATATTGCGGACAAAGCTCCACATCGGCCAAAAGAACAACAACGAGCCGACCAGCATCGCTCCCAGTCCGGCGATCCGGGCGGTCAGCATGCCGGGCCACTGCGGCTGGGCAAGCCAGTCGAACACCCAAGGATGCGTCCTCACTTCGATGGCTTGTCCCGCATCCAACTTGGCCGCAAGCTTGCGATCAAGCTGCACCGACTGTTTCGCCGGTCCTGTCTTGGTGGGGAACGCATACTGCACGCGGACAGTTCCGGCAATGTCCACACGTCGGCCAATCCGTAACACCCGACCCGGTTGAGCAGTTCCTTGCGTGAGCACGAGCACTGACTGGACGACCAGCGCGAGCATGAACACACCGACTGCGGCAATGAGCAGCGCACCAAACAACCCCGCTGCCGGCTTCTGTCCCGCCTTGGCGACCAATCGTCGTGGCACCTCAGGCAGTCGAGTGGGGGTGTTTGCCTGAGGCATGGAGACGGCACCGTGCGCATGAGAGTGAAGCCATGAGGCGTCGATCTTCAATGACAATGGAAATGCTGTCAACTGACAGCAAACGGACTTGACCGTTGCTGGGCCGCCTGAGGGATGGTGAAGGCTCACCTCGGGCACTTAGGGATTGTCTACATTCTCCCGGCGCGGAGAACGAGCAGGTCAGACTCGAGTAAGCGAATTGCCGAGACATTTTCGAATTCCAGGAACAGGGTGGCGGTTGACTCCGGGTTCTGCCAGATTTACTGGTATTGATCTGTCGTATCTGAATATCTTGTCGATCCTGGTCCTGGCGAGCTGGAGTGAGTGCCCATGTC
>JAGQQB010000449.1 GCA_020426425.1 Planctomycetaceae bacterium
CCGACGGCAGACGATCTCCGATCTCGAAAGCCAACACCGCAGCGTGAGCGTCTGCCATCTGGGCAACATCTCGATGCGATTGGGCCGACCACTCAAGTGGGATCCGCAGGCGGAACTGTTCGTGGACGACGCCGAAGCGAACACCTGGCTCAAACGTGAACAGCGCGCCGGTTTTGAAGTGGTTTAACATCACGTTGAACAATAGTCGTGGATCGCTCCCGCAATCCAACGTCTGGATCAAAGCAAGCGTGCTCGTCGCTGAGCCATATACGGCCCACCACATCACGCCCTCGCCATTCAACCCGCCAACACACCACGGAGTACTTCCATGCAGCGTTCCTCCATCTCACGACGCCAACTCCTTGCCAGTGCCGCCGCCGCAGCGTCCGTTGCCTGTTTGCGCAGCGTCCAGGCCGCAGAGGGATGGCGACCGCAGTACATCGTCGGCTCGTGCATGTTCGGCGAAACGCATCTCCGCGAGATCTTGCCCGAAGTCCGCAAGACGGGGGCAGCTGCAATTGACATCTGGCCCCGTGTGCATGGGGCGCAGCGTGAGCAGCTCGACGAGATGGGTGAACCCGCCTTCAGGGCGCTGCTCAACCAGAACGATGTCTCGCTCGGTTGCATCACCCAGTACAAGCTCGGTCCATTCGGACTTCAGGACGAAATGCGACTGGCCCAGCGCTTCGGTTGCCGCACCATGGTGACCGGTGCCAAAGGCCCGAAGGGACTGACTGGGGACGAGTTGAAAACCGCGATTGCCGACTTTCTCGAACAGATGAAACCGCATCTTGCGGTGGCCGAAGAGACTGGCGTCACCATCGCAATAGAGAATCATGGCAACAATCTCGTCGACTCGCCCGATTCGATTCGGTACCTGATGGACATGCGGCCATCGGAGAATCTCGGCATCGCGCTGGCTCCGTATCATCTGCCGCAGGATACGGCGGTCCTGTCGCAATTGATCCGGGATCTCGGCAACCACATGGTGATGTTTTACGCCTGGCAACATGGGATGGGCTGCATGGAGAAACTCCCCAAGGAACAGGAACTCCTGCAACTCCCCGGTCGCGGTGAACTCGACTTCCAGCCGCTGATGCAAACCTTAAGTGACATTCAATACACCGGCTGGACGGAGATCTTTATGCATCCTGTCCCGCGTGGTATTCCCATTCTGGAGCCAACCGGGGCCGTGACCGAGGCAATTAACAAATCCCGTGCGTATCTTGAGTGTATGCTGTAGGTTGCGTTCGAAGAGCCGGTGGGGCTTGGGGTGTTTTCACGGTTCCCCCGAATTTCCAGAACCCGGCGATTTGCAGACGGAGCGAAAACCGATATCATTCGGGATTGCGCTTGCGGTCGATTGAATTGAACCGAGTGCGGATTTCATGCGTCACCCATGCCATCTGGTTACAGATAGGCCGACAGAGTTCAGGTAGAGTTCCATGGCAAAGACACAGCGAAAATTGAAGAAGGCGAATCACGGGAAGCGTCCCGCCAGTGCTCAGGCGCGTCGCGCAAAGCGTCGTCACATCAAGACTTGAGCCATCCACGCGGACGCGTGCGGGGCCGTAGCTCAGTTGGGAGAGCGCTGCGTTCGCAATGCAGAGGTCGTGGGTTCGACTCCCATCGGCTCCAGTTTCATGACATCGGTCGCTCATCGCTGGCGACCGATGTTTTTTTGTCAACCAGATGATCTGCCATGAGATTGCTCGTCAGCGTCCAAAGTGCCGCCGAAGCGGTCGTCGCGCTCGAGGGCGGAGCAGATCTGATCGACATCAAGAACCCGGCCGCTGGCTCACTGGGCATGGCCGCTGCGGCAACCATGCACGCGATTCGCGAGGTCGTGCCGGCTGGTCGCACGTTGAGCGCGGCACTCGGTGAGGTCCGGGAACGGGAAAAGTCACCTGTCGCGGCGTTGCCATCGCTCAACTTCTGCAAACTCGGCCTGGCTGGTCTATGTGACTGGTCGATCAGCAAGGACCGCTGGCTCAAGTTGCGTGCGGCGATTGATCAGCAACATGGACCGCAGCACTGGATCGCCGTTGCCTACGCCGACGCCACCGCTGCCCAGGCGCCAGCACCGCAAGTTGTGCTCGAAGCGGCCATCGAAACCGGCTGCGTCGGTCTTCTGATTGACACCTGGGACAAGTCGACTGGCGGGTTATGGTCGCACCTTTCTGAGGCCGTACTCCGAACGCTCATCGACGCCGCCCACGCAGATCGACTCCTGGTTGCGGTTGCGGGGCAACTCACGGCAGACGACTTGCCACGTGTCCAACATCTCGGAGCCGACATCGCCGCCGTCCGCTCCGCCGCCTGTCGGAATGGTCAGCGCGATCAGACGCTATGCATCGACGCAGTTCGCGAGTTGTGTGCGTGCTGCCAGTAGGGGCAAATCGGCGCCTGTCGACCAGCAAGGCATCACCGGTCGAAATCCCAAGGCACAGTTGCGAGGACACCGCGAAACGGAGAGAGTTTGCGTAACTCATCTCATCCATTCGCAGGCGTTCGCTCATGTTGTGGTTTGTCCTGGGATGCTTTGGCGTCCCGTTTCTTGTTTCCGTGGTGCTGACGGCGCTCATCCGGCGCTGGGCACCGGCGTGGGGGTTGGTGGATCAGCCAGCCGCGCGGAAGATGCATACGAATCCGACCCCGCTGGGTGGAGGGATCGCCATCTATATAGCAACGGTGTTGCCCGTCGCTCTGGTCCAGTTAACGGTCCTGTGGATCCAGCAACTGTCATCTCCGCCAACGTGGATACCCGCTGAACTGCTGCCGCATCTCGACGGTGTCCTGCATCGGTCCGGACAAATCTGGGGAATTCTCGCCGGGGGTGGTTTGTTGATGGCAATGGGCCTCCTGGACGACCGTTACGGCCTCTCCTGGAAGGGGCGACTCGCCGTGCAAATGCTGATCGCCATTGGTCTGGTCAGCGCCGGTATCAGGGCGACCGTCTTCGTCAGCCAGCCGCTCGTTGGCGGTGTGATAACAGTCTTCTGGATTGTGCTGCTGATCAACTCG
>JAGQQB010000450.1 GCA_020426425.1 Planctomycetaceae bacterium
GGCGCGAATGTGCCGGGTCGCTGTTTTTTGTTTGGCACCGATCATTGCCGGTCGTCCCCGGCCCAAGCGCCATAGCGAAATTCAGAGGCTAGACTTGCGGGACAGGACTCTCTACTGTCACCCCACCCCTCCCAACTGACACCAGCATCTCTCGATTGCTAAGGAATTCTCGGTCCGATGACGCATACCTGGCACGATGTCACCCCGGGTGAGAACATCCCCCACGAATTCATGACCGTCATCGAAATTCCGATGGGTTCCAGCGTCAAGTACGAACTCGACAAGGAGACCGGGCTGCTCAAGGTCGACCGAATTCTCTATTCCGCCGTGTATTACCCGGCGAATTACGGATTCATTCCGCAGACCATGGCGGACGATGGCGACCCGCTCGACGTGCTCGTGCTCAGCCAGGAACCGGTCTATCCGCTCACGCTCGTGGAAGCCCGCGTGATCGGCCTGATGACAATGATCGATGGCGGCAAGAAGGACCACAAAATTCTGGCCGTTGCGACACACGATCCTGAATACAAAGACATCCGCCAGTTCGATGACCTGCCCATCCACCGGCTGAACATGTTCCGGCGTTTCTTCCAGGACTACAAACAGTTGGAAGGCAAGACCGTCGAGGTCGATCAGATGCAACCTGTCGACATGGCGGTCCCCATCATCGATGCCGCGCTCGAAGAATACAGCGTGTTGCGTCGCCGTGGATTTCTGAAACGGTAGACTATCGCCTGGAGCACATGGCGCAGGGTTGTTCCGCTGGCGAGACGATGGCCAACGGAGCAGCTGATCGCCAGCGCTGCTCACAGCCTCACCTGACCAGTTTCCGGAACGGCAACCATGTTCCCCACCACTCGATTGCGTCGCCTTCGCATGCATCCTCGCGTGCGCGACCTCGTCCGCGAGACCCAGTTGGACGTTGAAGACCTGATCCTGCCGCTATTCGTGCGGCACGGTTCCGGTGAGCAGCGGCCCATCGCTTCCATGCCGGGGCAATTTCAGTGGAGTGTCGACCAACTGCCCGGACTCGTCCGCGACATCGACTCAGCCGGTATTCCCGCAGTCATCCTGTTCGGAATTCCCGAGCAGAAAGATGCTCAAGGGAGCGG
Source organism: Planctomycetaceae bacterium (assembly GCA_020426425.1). Lineage (GTDB taxonomy): Bacteria > Planctomycetota > Planctomycetia > Planctomycetales > Planctomycetaceae > JACKHO01. The sequence goes on from JAGQQB010000450.1 coordinate 1,113, forward strand.
TGCGTGGTGCGCGCATGGCATCGTCCAGGAAGCAGTCCGTGCAATTCAGGCGGAGTCATCACGCCTGCTCGTGATGACCGATGTCTGCTTCTGCGAGTTCACCGATCATGGTCATTGCGGAGTCTTAACGCACCATGCCGGTCGAATGGATGTCGATAACGACGCAACACTCGATCTGCTGGTCAAGGAAGCAGTCAGCCATGCTCAGGCTGGCGCCGACCTGATTGCTCCCAGCGGCATGATGGATGGCATGATTCAAGCACTGCGACGCGGACTGGATGATGCCGGTTTTCCGCATATCCCGATCATGAGCTACGCGGCGAAGTACGCCTCCGGATTTTATGGACCATTTCGCGATGCCGCCGAAAGCGCCCCGCAGCAGGGAGACCGCAAGTCCTATCAAATGGACCCGGCCAACGGGGCGGAAGCACTCAGGGAGGTGGATCTCGATGTCGCCGAAGGGGCCGATATGCTGATGGTCAAACCGGCCCTGAGCTATCTCGACATCATCCGACGCGTCAAAGAGCGCCATCCTGGTGTCCCACTCGCCGCCTATAACGTTAGCGGCGAATACGCGATGGTGAAGGCGGCGGCACAGGCTGGCTGGCTCGATGAACAACGGGTCGCTCTCGAAATCCTCACAAGCGTCAAACGAGCAGGTGCCGACATGATCCTCACGTATCATGCACTCGATGTCGCCCGGTGGCTGGCGGACTGAGTGCGAGCACCTGGGGATCACTGCGTCGCCACTGTTGCGCTGGGCCCCCCGAGCATCTTCGCCTGAATTGGCACCGACACGACAAACGTTGTCCCTGCTGGACTCGTTTCCAACAACTCGATGTCGCCCCCGGCGCCCACCAGAATCTTGTGACAGACAAACAGTCCCAATCCGGTGCCGGTCGACTTGGTGGTGAAATAGGGCTGAAACAATCGATCCCGCTCGCGAGGATCGATCCCGCCCCCATCGTCACGAATCATGATGCGGACGAATTTCCGGTCGGCATCGGTCGCGATGTCAATCACGCCCCCTTCGGCAGTCGCATCGAGTGAGTTGAGAATCAGATTCAGAAACACCTGCAGCAGTTGATCCCGCACGAACGGAATGTTGGGGATATTCTCACCGAAGTGCGTATTGATTGTCTTACCCTTCTTGCGTTTGTAGTACTTTGCGATCTCCAGTGCTGTCCCAATGACATCGTGTACCGAACATAAGATCACCTCCTTGGTCGCCGGACGTGAGAACTGAATCAGTTCCTGCAGTGTTCGATGTATGCGTCTGAGCTGCCCATCGATCAGCCCCAGATTCTCATGCGTCTTCTCATCGAGATCGCGGCGATTCATCATCTGCACGAGCGAACTGATTGCCGCCAGAGGATTCCCGACTTCGTGCGCGATCCCGGCGGCCAGCAGACCGAACGCCGCCTGCTTCTCCTGCTGCACGATGAGTGCTTGCGATTCCTGCAGTTCCCGCGTGCGCTGACGAATCCGCTCTTCGAGTTGAGCATTGAGTCGTGAGAGTTGTTCGCCGGTATCGCGTACCAGACTCGACAGCGCAGTCGCCGCCCAGGTGGTCCAGGCGAGGAACAGCAGCAACAGAGCGAACGGAACGAGGTCTGCCTCTTCAAAACCGTGCGCGCTGGCAAGCAGCAACAGGCTCACCGCATGCAGTGTGAGTGTTGAGTACGTCACCGCAGGCGAGTATCGCACCGCGCAGACAACGAGCGACAGAAAGTAGTAGAAGCGAAAGGGACTGTTCAGCCCATAGTCAAAGTAACACAACAGTCCGATGAACGACGCCTCCATCAAGGAGATGAACAACGGCACACGCTGCAAGAACACCGCGCCCCGACGGTGCCAGATCAGATCGCATATGGCGTACACCGTCCCGAACGCCAGAATCGCGTTCAGGAT
>JAGQQB010000451.1 GCA_020426425.1 Planctomycetaceae bacterium
CGCCAGTATCTCTTCCGAACTCGTTGAAACAATTCATTTAACGGCAAGCCGCAGGCGACTGCGTGCAGCGCCCAACGCAGACGCCTGTGGCCTGCCGATGAACGATTTCGACACCAGATCATCGCCTCAATCATCTCAACCGAGGCGCAGCCTCGCTAAACCATCTCAACCCGCGCGGAGTTAATAAACGGTTACTCCTGAATCACTTGCGGCACGGAGCCAGGATAATCCCAGAATCTTTCCCGGAAAAGTTCCAACATTCTTCCAAAATCGCCGAACCATTTTGAGACGAAGGTGGTCATCATGCGTAAGGAGAGAGTGCAGGGTGTCACTGAGCACTCTCCGCAAGAAGACTCTTGGCCCGCAAGGACGGGCATCTTTTGTTTCCGTGAGGTCCGCCACGGAAGCGTGCCAGTTCGGCACTCTCATACGACGGACAGTCGATAGGTGCAACATGCTCCAGAATACCACGCTCATTAACACGAACTTGTTTGGCAATCTCGGTAACGGTACCTCCGTCCGCGCCAACATCGTGGCCCGTGGTCTGCAACTGGAGAAGGGTTCGCGCCATCATCGCGGAAAACCGCTCTCCGAAAGTTGTCGCCCCTATTGCTGCGATGGGTCGACATCCCGGATGGACGAGTCCATGGAACCGTCGGACGTACGCTGGCTGGAACAGGAATCGATGTCGGAAGACAGACTATTCCGCCCAGTCGCGTCGCCGGCCTTGCCCCCATTCGCGTGGGCAACCCTGGTCGTCCAGCACGCGATGACGGTCTGAAACGCGGTGGCGACACGTTCAACTTAAACGCGTTGCCACGTCCCCTGCCGAACCTGGTTCGACAGGCCGCCAATCAGATCGAGTGGTTCACCTTGGCGAATTCCGCGTGGAATTCGCATTGCCACAGGTGACCACGCTGCGTGATCTCGCGCGATCGCCGCACCGCTTAACGCTTGGCCCTGGATGCATTGGATCCAGCGTCAGCAGAGCTTCAGGCCACGATCGAACTCGGGATCTTCACTCGGTTTTCCGCCGGGGACATTGTGTTCCCGGACTCACTGACACGTGATGGCTCAAACATCGACCTGGGTGCCACTGGCTTTGCCAGTGCTTTACCGAACGTCACTCAAGCCGGAGTGACCCCACTGGCCGAGCCAGTGGCACCCGACAAGGTCGAGGTCTTTCTAACCCAACCAACCAAGACCGCCATCCCGTGTGACAAACATCCTTTCCTGGAGGAAAGGAGGGCACTATGACTGACACTCAATTGACTACGTTGGTTCGGCAGGCGCAGGCGGGAAGCCGGAGCGCCTTCGGTAAGATCGTTCAGACCTTCGAAACCATCATCTACGCCGTCGTGATGCGGCGGCTGCGGAACGACGCGGAAGCTCAGGAAGTGACCCAGGAGGTCTTTCTGCGGGCTTTCCGGAAGTTGCCGCAGTTGCGAGAGCCGGACCGGTTCGCCGGCTGGCTCAAGCGGATCGCCATCCGGTTGTCCATCAACCGGGCGGTGCGGAAGCCGCGCGAGGTGATGCAGGATCCGGTCTCCTTCGGAGGCGTTTCCGAGCAGTCTGAGACGGGGCCGCTCTCCGCATCCTTGCAGGTCGAACAGGCCGAGCAGGTGCGGGACGGCATTTCCCAGCTCAAGCAGCTCGACCGGGACACGCTGGTCGCGTTCTACTTCGAAGGGCAGAGCCTGAAGGAGATGAGCGATCGGTTCTCCAGCCCGGTTGGCACCATCAAGCGACGGCTGCATACCGCCCGGAACCGGCTGAAGGCCGTGCTGGGGGAAATGCAACCTGTCTAACGACTGACGTGACTGGGGCGGGCCGTCCGCCCTGGTCATGCTCCATTTAACCTCTCACCACCTCCCCCTGTCGCGAGCGCCGCGGGTAGCGCTTTCGACGGGGCTTTTTCTTGCGCCGGTCTGTCGTGGGCTGCATGAGTCGATGCTGCTGACCAGTGGCCGAGGGAATCTGGTCGACGGCATCGAACGGTCAGCGCCAATGTGGCCAGCATCGCTACCAACTTGACACCCCATCCAAGTGCTCGATATTGTCCGCCGATCCAAAGGTGTATTAACGGAGCCTGTTTTGCCTGTTTTGTCGCTGCAGACCGATTACTCATTGCGAATCCTGATGTTTCTGGCGGCGAACGAAGACCGTCGGTGCCAGATCGGGGAGATTGCGGAGTTCTTTGTGATCTCGCGAGATCATCTGGCCAAGGCGGCGCGGCGGTTGGGACAGGCTGGATTCATTCGGACGATCCGCGGCATTGGCGGCGGTCTCGAATTGGCCCGACCGGCCAGCGACATCCGACTGGGGGACGTGATCCAACAGATCGAAGGTCGTTTGGCTCTGCTCGACTGCACGCAAACCGCTGGCGTCTGCCACATACAACCTGGCTGCAAACTCAAAGGGGTCCTCGCTCGCGCGGAGCAACTGCAGCGTGAGTACCTCAACTCCGTATTCCTCAGTGAGGTCGTCACCGCCGGGGAAGACCTGGTGCAATTGACCACGCTTGCCAGCGGCTGACGCATGCCGCCCCAGACATTCTCGCCCGATGCCTCTGTGCATCATTAACTGTTCCACGTTCCACTGTTCAAAGGAGAACCTGCCTTGAAGCGTTTCCCATCCCTCCGTCCTCTGCTGGCCGCCGTGATTGTCATGGGTGGCATCGGTCTGTTTGCCTATGCGGCTGAGCCCGTGAAAGACGATCCCGCCGTCGCCCGTACGCGGAAACAGGCGCTCATGCTCGACGATCTGTACAAGACCGCCATCGTGCTGGTGACCGATGCCTACGTGAATGAGGATTCCGACGTCGCCGCTGGCAGCGCGTTTCAGGCGCTGTTCAAGGCGATGAAAGAGAAGGGCCACCACGATGTCCGCCTGCTCGATGCGAGCGGAGTGGCCTACGACGACGACAATCTGCCCCGCGAAGGCTTCGAAAAGAAAGCCGTCAAAGCACTCA
>JAGQQB010000452.1 GCA_020426425.1 Planctomycetaceae bacterium
CCATGCCGAAAGTGACGGTCGGTTGCAGATCTTCGGCCAGCAGGAATGGATTCCCCATCGCGAAGGTCCAGTCGCCGACTTGCACATCATCGCTATTGCCGAGTACGGCCGTCGGGAAGTCATCGCGGCCGAGTAGCTGGATCACGGCCACATCCCCGGTCGGATCGATCCCTACAAGCACGGCATCGTAGACCTTGCCGTCGTTGAGGCCGCATTGCATGAACGAACCGGCCCCTTCAACCACGTGAAAGTTCGTGACGGCAAAGCCATCCGGTGAAATGATCACCCCGGAGCCGCCTCCTTTCCCGCCAGCGGCGAAAATGGCGACGACCGCAGGTGCAGCACGCTGGATCACCTCGATGCGACGCTGTTGCGCCTCCAGGACTGGCGCAGGAACCTGCACCTCCTGAGCAGTGGCAAGGACTGGAACGAGGCCTGTCAGCAGCAAGGCGCAGGACAGCGCAGGTTTTGTAATGGAGCGTGTCATTTGAGTAGCCGAGCATCTCCAAGGGCGAAAAATTCCAACACTCCCGGTTGCTTGCTTTGCGAGACAACCTTGAACACCAGTTCGCGGACGTCAGTCAAGTCGAGGTCGAGCGGGACCGGCTCGTCGTTCCACTGGAACGATCGCCGGAAGAGCTCGCGCCCATCCCCTTCGACCACGAACTCCACCTGCGGGTTGTAGCTCGGCATGCGTTCGACGTGTGTGAGCTCGAAACCGGCGGTCGCCTGCAGCCGCACAAACTCGCGGTTGAGTCGATACCGCACCACGGCGTTACTGCACATCCACACCCCGCGCTGGTATTCCTGTTTGCCAATTTTCAGCGGCTTTCCCTGCGGACCGAACCCGGCAGGCGCATCTTTCGAGACAAACCATACCACAGGGAAAAGCGCATCCGGTGAGGTTGAGTCGTCGCTATTGAAGTTGACCGCAGACAGCAGTTGAATTCGTCCTCCACCAAAGTCGAGGCGGCTCACCAGACCGGTCGGCAAGGTCAGCTTGAGTCCCGACGGCGTTTCGGCAGCCCAACTGTCATCGGTCAGGCTAAGTTGTCGCGCCGTCAATTGCTCGCCCGTCGTCAGTGTGGCGGTCGCGAGGGTGGAGCCGCTCGGAGATGGTCGGTCGGCGAACAGGATCCCAAAGAGTTTCTCACGCGGCGCCTGCAGATCGCGCCCACTCGCAAGCACCGCCACCTGCTGATCTCCGATATCGCCGATAGCGCCCGCGAGGAAGTCGAGCACATCGCCCTTCCGGATGATGAGCAAGTCTTCCTTGGGTTGCCGACCGATGAGCTCTGTCCAGGCATCGGCGACTTTGGAATCGAGTTTGGCGAAGCGAATTCCGCGAATGCTGGTGCGGGCGACGCGGAGTGGTTCCGTCGCTCCTGCGGCACCGGTGATCGTCGCGGTATCGCCCGACATCACGAATGCCCCTTGCAACTGCGATCCGTCGGAGAGAGAGATCACATCTGTCCCGTTAGCTTCGCGGGCCTCACCGGGAAACGTGATATCCAGAACCGTGTTCAGCGGGATTGTCTTGGGGCCATCAGTTCCGGTGACAACAATTTGACCGTTACCAAACTGAGTCAACTGACCTGTCAGCTGTTTCCCGTCCAGCGTTTGGACCGTGGCGGGATCCGCAGTGAGCAGCGCGGTCGCGAGCAGGCAGGAGGTGAGTGTTGAGGTCATGTGCAGTGAGACTCTGTTCGAAACGCGGAGGATGGTCCGAAGCGGAACGGACGAGGCACACCCCGATGGTGCCTTTTCCGTCCTTGCGGCAGATTCACATGTTGCAGCCTACCGTCTTGAGCGACGGTTTTCCAATTCCTTTGGTCACAGATTGGGGTCTTGACGCAGCGGGTCGGGGACCGCCGCAGACGCCGTCTTGACGGAAGCCAGACGGACAAACTGCAAATCGCCGCCGCCCAATCCAGGAGCGGAACCCGACAACTGTCGCGATTTGAGCCGAAGTACCACCCGCAACGACAGCATCAATGCTTATTGCGGCTGACTGAGTTTCCAGGCCCGCCATGTGTATTCGATGCCACTGTAGAGGGTGATCGCCAGGGTGGCCCAGAGGATTCCAGTGCGAAACAGTGCGAAGCCGGTGTTCCAACTGCCAAGCCAATCCAGAAACTCGGGGCTCAAGCTCAGCAGGCAAACGGGAACGGCGACAGACTGCAACACCATCTTTAGCTTCCCACTGAGTTGGGCCGAGAAGTCGATGCCGCGCTGTTCGAGCATCGATCGCAACCCGGTGATGAACATCTCCCGAGCAATGACCACAAATGTCAGCCACGCGGTAACGCCGCTCGCCGGGATTGCCGTGAGGAAGATTAGCGAGCCGCCAATGAGCACCTTGTCGACGAACGGATCAAGAATTCGCCCCAGCGTTGTTTTCTGATTCCACTTGCGGGCAAGGTACCCGTCGAGTGCATCGGTCAGAGCGGCAACGATGAACAATATGGTCGCCGTCAGCCACCAGTTTGTCCGGTCGATCACCGCGAGGAGCACGAGCGTGAGAACGAGTCGACTGGCCGTGATGGCGTTCGGCACGTTCCACGGGGAGTTCACCGGCGCGGCGTTCTCGGTCGAGGACTTGGCTGTTGGAGCTGTCATCAGGCGTCGTCGTCCTCTGTCTCATCACCAGACGAGACTTCCGCGATCAGGTCGTAGTCGCTCGCTTCGAGGATCTCGACCGGCACCATCTGACCCGGTTGCAGATTCGTCCCCTGCACGTAGACGACGCCGTCGATCTCCGGCGCGTCGGCGAAGATGCGACCGACCCATTGGTCCGGCTCGTCGGTCGGTCCGTCGATGAGGCAATCGAGTTCGTACCCAACGAGCGACTCGCCCCATTGGAAGGCGATCTCCTGTTGAGCCGCCATCAGTGCATCGCGACGCGCGAACTTCACGTCCTCTGGCAGATGTCCATCCAGCTTGACCGCCGCCGTACCCGGTTCCAGTGAAT
>JAGQQB010000453.1 GCA_020426425.1 Planctomycetaceae bacterium
AAGTCGAGTTGCTGCGATTCAGAAGCCGCAGCCGGACTCAGCGTCTTGCCGGCACTTCCGAAGATTGAATGCAGTCCGAGTCGCGGCGTCAAATTGACGAGTTCTTCGTCGCCACTGTTGTCGAAGTCGGCGAGCAAGAAACGGTCCGTCGTCGGGCCGCAATTGCGGTGTTCGCGAAACGTCAGCTTGCCTTCGGGAGTCGTCACGCTCACGTAGCCGATGGTCCCGTCGCCGGTAGCGGCAATGAGATCCCAGCTGGCATCGGCGTTGAGTTCCATTACATCAACGCACGTGGCCGAGAGTGGTTTTCCATCCACCAGCAGTGGCTGAAATCGCAGCAATCCATGCCGCAGATTTTCCAGCACTCCGCACGTGCCATCAGGACTGGCGACGAGCACATCGAGGTCGACATCGCGATCCAAGTCGACCGGTGCGAATTGTTGAAACACGACTCCCTCTGGCAGACTCGCAGGGGAATCTGCGACTAGACCGAAGTTCCAGTCATTGCGGTTAGACCACTGTTCAATGCCGCCCGAAGCGCGAGCCAGCAGCAGGTCGAGGTCACCATCAATGTCAACGTCCACGACTGTTGCAGCGACAACCGCATTCGCCTCGCGAGACAGGGGAACTTGTTCCAAAGTGCGGAGGCCGGTCTCGGTATTGAGTACGTTCTTCAGTAAGGTCGCGCCGGCCTCGCCAAACAGGACGGCATCGAAGTCAGCCAGGTGGCAACTGACCCCCTGTTGTGCTCTCAGCTCGGTTCCCGTTGGCGCTTCGCGGGCATCGAGGTCGAGGTCCGCCAAAACCAAGTGCTGGTAACCGGCCGGGATCGCAAACTGATGAGCGACTTGCCACTCGCCATCCTCATTGGAAGGCGAGAGGAGGATCAGCTGTTCGTCGCTCAGCAGCCACAGATCGTCACGGCCATCGAGGTCAAAGTCGGCGACGGCGATATCGAGGATGCCTTGTGCCGCTTCATCCGGGAGAGCGACGCTTTCCAGGTCAAACGACAAGGCCGGGGTGTAGGGTACTGGTGGAACATCGTCACCGGTGAACAAGTGCAGGGCCACGAACTCCAGAGGATGCTTCTCCAGTCGAATCTTATCGCTCTGTGCGGCGTCTTCCGGACGCAGGACGTTCTGCACAATGCGGATGTTTCGCAGCAAGATTGCCGGATTGCCTTCATCGAGCGCCGTCTGTGCTGCTGTGAGCAACTCAACGATGTCGACGCGCGAGTGTGACCTCACACTCTCTCGCACCACCTGACAGGATTCGATCGCCGCAGCGAGTGTTTCTTTAAGCTGGGGCGAGTCCTGTTCCACCTGACGCAGTAGCAACTCACCCAACACCCACAAGTTCTGTGGCGCAATCTCATGCGCCTGTTCCAGCGAGGCCAGTCCGCTCGCCTGCAGATTCTCAGTACCCGACGCGAACGCCACCTGGGCGGCTTCATAAGCAAACGCGGCGTCGCCAGGCGCGGCCTGCGCCGCCAGTTCAAGATGTTTCAGCGCCAGCTCCGGTTCCCCATGCAACTTCGCCAGTCGCGCAGCAAACAAATGCCAGGGAACGATCGCGTCCGGCTGTGTTCCGGATTCGGCGAGCTTCCCCAGTTCGGCCAGCGCAGGTTGTAATTCGCTCCTCAGTTGTTGTTGCTCGCCTGGATCGACTTCGGTTTCGAGTGGCAACAGATACGCGAGGGCGAGATTCGTCAGCACTGGGATGTTGCCGGGGAGTTGCTCGTGCAACTGGGCGAACAGCTTGGCCGCCTCGGCATGATCGCCGTTCTCCAGCAGACCGACCGCGCGCTGGAAATCTGCCTGCAGCTCACTCTGCTGCGCTGCTCCCGCACCATGACCATTGGGACGCGGAGCCGGTGGCCGGAACAGCAGGAACAGCACGATCGTGACGAGCAGCAGACCAGCCAGCCAGAGATACTGTTTCTTCATCGCCATCCCTCCTCCGTGCGAACTGGCAAGTGCCTGCCGTGCCTGATTGAGTCAGGCAACTAAGCGGTCGCCTGACCTGCACCGTTGCCTCAATGCGTTCCAATCTCGTGCACCATCTGGACCAGTGCCTTCACGTGGTCGGGATTCATGTCGGGATGCACACCATGACCGAGATTGAAGATATGACCCGGCCGACCTTCGGCGGCGTCGAGCACTTCAATCACGCGCTCCTTCATGAAAGGCAGATCCCCATAGATCACGACAGGATCGAGATTCCCCTGGATCGCGCGATCGTAACCAATCGTTCGCCACGCTTCGCCAAGATCCATCCGCCAGTCAACACCGATCACCTGTCCGCCGGCCTGCACCTGGAGTGGCAGCAGCGACGGATTGCCCGTCAGGAAGTTGATGACCGGCGTCTCGTCGGGGATGCGATCGATCAGCGCCTGCGTGTACGGAAGCACATACTGTTTGAAGTCGCGCGGTGAAAGGCAGCCGGCCCAGCTGTCGAACACCTGCACCGCCTGACAGCCTGCCTCAATCTGGGCGAGCAGATAGTCGGCCAGACTGGCGACGAGTTTGAACATCAACTCTTTCCAGGCGGCCTCGTCCTGATACATCAGCCGTTTCGTGGCGATGTAGTTTTTCGAGCCGCCCCCTTCGATCGCGTATGAGGCAAGCGTGAACGGCGCGCCGCAGAAGCCGAGCAGGGGGATGTCCGCTGGCAGATCGCGACGAATGAGCTTCACTGCCTCGAATACGTAGCCGAGATCGTCCATGTTCTCGACCGCCTCGACCCGTCCTGGATCGTTGGTCTTGCACAACGGGTTGTGAATGACAGGGCCTTCGCCTTTGACGTACTCCAGATCGAAACCCATCGGTTCGAGGATTGGGAGCAGGTCGGCGAACAGGATCGCGGCATCGACCCCGAGTACTTCCCGCGCGGTCAGGGTGACTTCGGCGGCGAGATCGGGCCGCTTGCACAGCTCGATGAACGTCACCTGATTGCGAACCGCCATGT
>JAGQQB010000454.1 GCA_020426425.1 Planctomycetaceae bacterium
CTATGCACATCCGCGCAATGCGTTCTGGCCAATCATCGAGGCGCTGTTCGACATCCCGCGCCTTGCCCCCTACGCACGTCGACTGACTCTGTTGCAACGCAGGCGCATCGCCCTGTGGGATGTCCTACAGTCCTGCCATCGCCCCGGCAGTCTCGATTCATCGATCACGGAAGAGACAATCGTCCCCAACGATTTCGAACAGTTCTTTCAGCGGCATCGCCAGATCCAACAGGTGTTCTTCAACGGACACAAGGCCGAGCAGTCGTTCAATCGGCACGTTGCCCCACGGTTGTCCGCGCCGTGGAACGCCCTCCCGCAGCAGCGACTCCCCTCAACGAGTCCGGCACATGCCTCACTTTCATTGGAAGAGAAGCTGACGCAGTGGCACGCGGTGCTGGAGGCGCTGAGCAGAGCCGATGGCCCGGCTTAATGCAGCGCCTCCTCCGCGTTCGTCATCGCCGACCGCAACACTCCGACGTCGTGGTGAATCGCCTGATGCAGCCAGAAGGCCAATCCGAATCCGGCAGATCCTCCAGCGCTGAGCCAGCCGAGCGCAAAGCGGCTCGAAGTATTCAGCAGCGTGAGCAGCGCGATCGAAATCAGCGGCACAATCGCCGCCAGTAATAGATGCAGGTTCGCGCGGCGGGCGAGCCACGAATAGTCGATCCCAGCGAGCGGTGCGACCCGGCCCTGGCAAAGCTGCGGCTGAAACCCACGCAGTTGCAGATAGGTCAGCAACAAAAACGGATAGGACGCCGCGATCAATCCGCAGATGGCCAATGACGCAAAAAAGTGAATGCACGCCTCCAGCGGGAACTGACCGGCCAGCATCCGCATGCTCACCGGATACGCCAGTCCGGCCACCAACCAGGCCGCCAGGCTGACGGAAGACGCAACGGTCCCCAACCACATCAGTCGTCGCAACTGCTCGTTCACGGCAGATGACGATCGCCCCAACAGTCGCTGCCGCACCGGTTGGAAGTGCAGCAGTACCAATCCGACTCCCAATGGAAACGCAATCGCGTTGATCACCCCTTGCACCAGCATGAAGGTCGACAGCCACTCGCCCGTCGGCAGACGCTCAATGATCTCCTGGCGGTTGTAGGTGAAGTTGAAGACTGCGGCGAAGATATTCGGCACCACCGCCCCCAGCGCCACACTGAGTGCTGGCCAGCGAACGCACCATTGCAACCAGCGAGACTGCGGCGGATCCACGAGCGCGGCGAGTTGTGGATTCAACACCAACTGTAGATCGGCGGCAAGTTCGGCGGCCGTTTGCGGTCGATCAGCAGCAACCGGTCGCAGACAGCGTTGCAGCGTCTTCAGCACCGGTTGCCACGCCTTCAGTGCAGGTGGAATTTCCGGGACATGCAGTCGCCGTTGATACATCGCCTCCACTGTCTGCAGCCAGTTCGCCTCCTGCTGTTCCCGACCGAAAGGATGCTCGCCCGTCAGCAGTTCCCACAACACGACACCCAGCGAGTACAGATCGGACCGGGCATCGATCTCGTGTGGTTGAACAGGATGCACCGGACTGTACGCCGCGAGTTGCTCCGGCGACATGTACGCCAGACTGCCACCAAAGAAGGCTTCGGGCGTTGCCCCTTCGACCTCACTGGCGTAGCTGATGTTGAAGTCCGCGATCTTGGGCGTGGCACTCGCTGTGAGCAGAATGTTCGCTGGCTTGAGATCGCGGTGCACGACACCCCGCCGATGCGCATGTTCCAATCCCGCAGCGCAGCGAATCCCCAACAGGGCCACTGACCGTTGCCAGTCGGCATGTTGCAACGTCTGTCGTAGCGAGGACTCATCTGGCGCGAGTTGACCCGCCTGCACCAAATTCGCATCGACACCATCGAGCACCGCCTGTCCAGTGAGTCGCTCGCGCTGCAGCGTGCGCGTTGCCCGGATGACTTCCTGCAACGTCCCGCCTGCCACGAACTCCATGTACAAAAGCCGCAGTTGACGCTCAGGCAATAGTCGCTGATCGAACACGCGAACGATGTTCTCATGATCGAGCTGCGCGAGCGTTTGCGGTTCATCATCGTCGCGATTCGTGCCGACCTTCAGCGCCACCAGTCGCTGCATCGAGCGTTGCCGCGCGAGGAACACCGTCCCGAACGCCCCCTGCCCCACCTGCAGCAGCAGTTCAAAGTCGTCAATACAATCGCCAACCTCAGGCAGACATTGCTCACCCTGTCCCTGCAGCACCGTGCTGCGCTGGGCCGGCTCGTCTCCCAGGAGTTCATGCAATTGTGTCGCCAAGTGGGGATACCGCGTAAAGCAATCCGCCGCGCTGACGGCATCTCCCAGCAGACTGCGAATCTGATACTCCTCATGCAGCAAGTCGAGCACGATATCATCAGCCGGTTGCCAGTCCGTATACTGAGCAAGGTACTCTTCCAGCAGCTGAGGCGACATCGCCAGTGTCCACCGCTGCTCCATATCGACTTTGATCAACTCGGCCAACACGCGGTGACGAAATGCCAGCCCCCCGACCGGCAGCAACGGCGACAACTCCGGCGGCTCCGTTGCCCCTTCCCAGTTCGCGACAAGCCGATCAATGCAGTCCGCCAGCGCCTCCCAAGACTGGGTGTCGTTCAACGAAGAGTCGTCCGCATGTGTCATCGGCCCGTTGTGGTTGTTCTAGTTCTATGTGTGGCTGCCATTGATGTCCAATTGCTCTGGACTCCAGCCCCTCGACTCTCGACCCTAGTCCCTGGTCGTCCATCAACCGTCACCTTGCGGAATCGGCATCCTCATGAATCCACTCGACGAATCCTCCGCACATGATCCTCTGCTCGACCGTGTGCGACAAGGCGATGCCGCCGCTTTTGCCGAATACCTCGACCGCGAACGGGAACGGCTGACGAAGTACACCGCCACCCGGCTCGGAGCCAGTCTGCGTGGCAAGCTTGAACCGGCAGACATTGTGCAGGAAGTCAGCCTCGATGCGATTCGCGGTTT
>JAGQQB010000455.1 GCA_020426425.1 Planctomycetaceae bacterium
GCTCTTCCGATTGAAGGTCTTGCATCAATTGCGAGCCGAGGACGTTGGAATCGCCGGGGACGACCATCAGACACGCCCCATCTGCTCCGATGCATCGGCTGTGGCCCCGCCACCTGTTCAAGTTGCCACGATGACAGCGGGCTGTCACACTGGCAGGGCTGTCAGGTTGCTCCGGCGTGAACCCGTTGTCTCATTCCCTGTTGCCCGAGATGTGTCATGGATCAAGAGTTGAGTCCCCAGGAGCAGGAACGTGTTGTGGTCGAGAAGCTGCGGAGTGGGCGGCAGCAGATTGATCGCGAATTGGCGAAGGTGATCGTTGGTCAGAAGGACGTGGTCGAACAGGTGCTCACGGCGTTGTTCGCTGGTGGTCACTGTCTGATTACTGGCGCGCCAGGGCTCGCCAAGACATTGCTGGTGAAATCGATCGCGCAGATCTTTCATCTGAAGTTCCAGCGAATCCAGTTCACGCCGGATCTGATGCCAGCCGATATCACTGGGACGGAGATCCTGGAAGAGACGGACTCCGGTAAGCGGGAGATGGTTTTCGTCAAGGGGCCGGTGTTTGCCAACGTTCTGCTGGCCGACGAGATCAACCGCACGCCCCCAAAAACGCAGGCCGCACTGCTCGAAGCGATGCAGGAACATCAGGTGACGGCGGCCGGTCAACGCTACGCGCTCGAAGAACCGTTCTTTGTGCTGGCGACGCAGAACCCGATCGAAATGGAAGGGACGTATCCACTGCCTGAGGCGCAGCTCGATCGCTTCATGCTCAACGTGGTGATCAACTATCTGCCACCGGAAGATGAGGCGACCGTGGTGGAGCGGACGACCGCCGCACGGCCAGCACCCATCGAACCACTGTTCACCGGGGAAGACGTCCTCGCGTTTCACGAAGTGGTCCGCTCGGTCCCTTGTGCCCGAGATCTCATTGACTATGCCGTCAGGCTAGCGTCGGCATCGCGTCCGCAACAGCCGGGCACGCCGGAATTCATTAACCAGTGGGTCAACTGGGGTGCCGGGACCCGGGCGTCGCAATACCTGGTGCTGGCGGCGAAATCCCGGGCGCTGCTGTCGGGTCGGTCGCATGTCACCGTGGGGGACATTCAGGCATTGGCCCTGCCGGTGCTGCGACATCGCGTGCTGGTGAACTACAAAGCCGAGGCCGAAGGCGTTACGGTGGACTACATCATCGGACGGCTGGTCGAGTCAGTTTCGAAGTGATCTGGTGACACAGTTGACATGAGCCGCCGCGTTCCGTGCCGATTCGCGAAGAGAAGAGACTGTATTCAGAATGACGTGGTCCCGAGGGTGTCGATCTGCGAAACTGACTCTCCCCCACGCGTCACGGGTTAGGTGATGGCGATGGATTCGATTTGATCTCAAAAAGGATGATGGGATGACCGCACACACATCAATCGTGGACACCGATCAGCAACAGTGGCTGACCTGTCGGATAGACGAAGGGATGTTCAGCGACGAAGTCGCCGTGACCTATCCTGATCAGGCCGCCCCCAGAGTGTCCGTCTTTGTTCCCCGCAGTGAGGTCCAAGGCGCGACTGGCGGTCATGGGCGGGTGCGGGTGCGACTGATCGAACGTCAGGGGAGCCTGTTTGCGATCTTGCCAACACAGCAGCGGGATATTGTACTGGTCAGCCGTGGCGACGTAGAGGACGTGGCATGATCCTGTCCAATGCCGCGATCCATGACGCACTTGATGCGGGACAACTGATCATTCGGCCGGAGCCACAACCCAGGGTTCCCACTGAGCACAGGGAGTGTCCCTATCAGACTTCGGCGGTCGATCTGCGATTGGGGGCCGAAATCTCCTATTTCCGCGAGGGGCTGCCGCTCGACATCAATCTGCGGCAGGGCGGCTTTGCTCGACTGTTCGGCCCCAATTCGCAAACGCAGCAGATCACCGAGGAACAGCCGTTTGTCTTGCGTCCCAATCGCCTGGTGTTGGGCCGCACCTTGGAGTTCGTGGAGTTTCCGATCCTCCAGGATCAAACCTGTCTGGCGGCCCGTGTGGAAGGGAAGAGTTCCTATGCTCGGTGTGGTTTGCTGGTCCACTTCACCGCGCCGACCATTCACGCTGGATTTGCAGGACACATCACGCTCGAATTGATCAACCTCGGGCCGTGTAACATCTCACTTTACCCTGGAGCGCCGATTTGCCAATTGATCGTGGAAACGGTTGCCGGTGTTCCAATACGGAACGATAGTCAGTTTCAGGGACAGAGCCGCCCAGGTGGGAACGTCCCCTGAGTCCGTGTTTCGATGACGCCCGCCAAACCGATTCGTATGACTCGAGCCACCGCGAACATTCACGAGAATCACGCCATGAAGACCAGTCCTCGCGCCAGATTGCTTCTTACCTGTCTGATCGCTGGAGCTTGCCAGCTCGCCCAGGCGGCCAAGCCACCAGCCCCAGAGGCACCCAAACGTCCCAATATTGTCGTCTTTCTGATTGACGACATGGGGGTGATGGATACCTCGGTTCCGTTCCTGACCGACGAGAACGGCAAGCCAAAGCGGTATCCGCTCAATGACTACTACCGCACTCCCAGCATGGAGCGGCTCGCGGCGCAGGGGATTCGGTTCAACAACTTCTACGCGATGAGCGTCTGTTCGCCGACGCGGATTTCGATCATGACGGGGCAGAACGCCGCCCGGCATCGCACGACGAACTGGATCAATCCCGATCGCGACAATGGGGGACCCCAAGGCCCTCCGATGTGGAACTGGAACGGCCTGTCGCCCGAGGATGTCACACTTCCTGGCGTGCTGAGCAAGGCGGGTTATCAGACGATGCACGTCGGCAAAGGGCACTTCGCTCCACGCGCGAATCCTGGCGCCGATCCCGCGAATCTCGGCTTCGATGTGAACATTGCCGGCGCGTCGTTCGGCGCACCGGGGAGCTACTA
>JAGQQB010000456.1 GCA_020426425.1 Planctomycetaceae bacterium
AACGAGTATCCTGCGAAGGGACTCGCGATGGTCGGCATCAGTTCCAACAGCGTGCAGTCGCATCCGCAGGATGGCCCGGCGGAGATGAAAGTCGAAGCGGCGGAGGCTGGCTACACGTTCCCTTACCTCTACGATGAATCGCAGTCGGTCGCGAAAGCGTATCGCGCCGCCTGTACGCCGGACTTTTTCCTGTTCGATGCCGATCACAAACTGGTGTATCGCGGCCAACTCGATGACAGCCGCCCCGGCAGCAGCATCGCCGTGACTGGTGCCGATCTGCGTGCAGCGTGCGATGCTGTAATGAGCGGTCAGCCAGTCAACGCACAGCAGAAGCCCAGCATTGGCTGTAACATCAAATGGCATCCCGGCCAGGAACCGGACTACTTTCTGGGGTAGGAGCGTTGAAGGTTGAAGGTCTAAGGTCGAACGTAAACACGCTCGCGCTTATCCCTCAACTCTCCACCCTCGACCTTAGACGTTCAACCTTAGACCTTCCACCTTCAACCTTCGACGAATCCCCCCATGCTGCGCACCACCCTCACACTGCTGTCGTGCCTGTTTGTTGTGTCGTCCATGCAGGCCGACGAGATCGCCTGGGAACGTATTCAGCTCGATGCCCGGTTCCGGTCGGAAGGGGTCGCTGTCGCCGACTTCAATAACGATGGCAAACAGGACGTCGTCGCGGGCGACTACTGGTACGAAGCGCCGAGTTGGCAGCAGCATGAGATCCGTCCTCCTGGCGATTACTGGGCAGGCAACGGCTACAGCAACAGCTTTTGCAACTGGGCATACGATCTAAACCAGGATGGCTGGCAGGACATTATCGTCGTCGGTTTTCCTGGCGCTCCGTTTCACTGGTACGAGAACCCCCAAGGGAAAGAGGGTCACTGGGCCGAGCATGAAATCTGGCATTCCATCTGCAACGAGACGCCGCTGTTCACCGACCTGACCGGCGATGGCAAACCGGAAGTGATCTGTGGATCGCAGCCGGAGCAGCAGATGGGATATCTCGAAATCCCCGGCAAAGACAGAGTTGCTGAAAAGTGGACGTTCACACCGGTCTCAACCGCTGGCGATCCAGCCACAAACGGGACGTTCAAGTACTACCACGGCCTGGGTGCGACCGACGTGAACGGCGATGGTCGCCGCGATGTCGTCATCATGCATGGTTGGTGGGAAGCCCCGGAGCAGTTGGGCCAGGGACCATGGGAGTTCCATCCTCATCTGTTCGGGACCGAACCAGGACAGGTGCAAAAGGCGGCGGACATCTATGCCGTCGACTTTGATCTCGATGGCGATCAGGATCTGTTCGCGAGCTGCGCCCACGCCCATGGCGTGTGGCACTTCGAGCGGACCGGCGATGAGCAGCAGCCATTCAAGACACACATCATCGACGAGAGCTTCTCGCAAACGCACGCGATGTGCCATGCCGACATCAATGGCGATGGGACCGCCGACTTCATCACCGGCAAACGCTACTACGCCCACAATGGCGGCGATCCAGGCGGCAACGATCCGGTGGTGATGTACTGGTACGAAGTGCAGGTGTCCAAGGAAGGTCCGAAGTTCATCCCCCACGAAATCCGCGCCGGCCGCGATACTGGAGTCGGCACGCAGTTCCAGGTGATCGACATCAACGGCGATGGGAAGCTTGATGTGGCGCTGTCGAATAAGAAGGGGGTTAACCTGCTGCTGCAGCGGTAGGTTGATATCCCATGATTCCGATGGACGATTTCTGGGACATGGATGAGTTCACGGCGGAGAAGGAACTCAAGTGCGCCCTTGAATCCGCGCGGCGCGCGAATTGGGATGCGCTGCATGGGCCGCGGCATTTGCGGACCGGACGGTTTCGGCCTGATCCGACTCAGTTGCCCCCTGGTACTGACGCGGCAGCCGATGCGTCGACACCGCCGCCATCTGAGGCCACTTGAGTTGGCTGCTCGATGCTCGAACTTACAGGCTGCGCAAACCGCTGCCTGATCGCCTCGCGCAGACCCCAATACCCCCAGGCGATTGTTGGGATGCAGTATGCGGCGATGGCGAGCGGTGACGCGCCGTGTTCGAGTAGCTGGGTTGTATCGAGATACCGGTCACCGCTAACAGCGCCCAAGGCCAGGTACAGTCCATTCGCGAGCAGACAGAAGTGGGCGATCAGCCACGCCCAGTCGCGACGAATGACTAACGCCAACCCCAGCGGCACCACCGCACCCAACAGCGGTCCACACCAGAGCGTCACCAGCGGATGCGGGTCTGGGGCAAACAGACTGTATGGCAAACTCCATGGCCGCAGATCGAGCGCCTGCAGTTTGCCGCCGCAACAACATCCGCCCAGCACATGCCCCAACTCGTGCGTCCAGAGCATGACACACCAGGCGAGGATTAGCAGCAGGGCCAAGCGTATGCAACGTCTTCCCATCGATTGATGTACCATATCGAGCAGCTGGCGATGCAGTATTCAACGCGACTCAGTGTCGCCCGATTCTCCGAATCGGGCTAAGTCCAGTTTGATCGACCAACCCGGTTTTACTGAACGTGGCCGAAGAAGGACTCGGCACGATTCGGAGAATCGTGCGACACTGGCGAGGCTCGCGAACAAAGTCCCGTTGGGAATACGAAGGACGGGTGCCAAATGTTGGAGCTTATCGCGGCGATTGAAGCGGCGGTCGCGAATCACCGTCCCCCTGAACAACGGATGCTCGCCCCCTCACGAGGTGAGCATCTGGCCGATCAGGCCGACGAGGAAGCCCAGTAGTGCGCCCATGGGTGGCAGCCAGGCTCGTTCCAATTTGGCTTGCGGAGCGATGTCGCCAAAGATGATGTACAGGATGCCGCCAGCGGCGAAGACCATGATCGCCCCCACGAGTGCCGGCGTCTGAGCGAGAAAGAAGTAGCCGGTCAGTCCGCACAGCGGTCCCAGCA
>JAGQQB010000457.1 GCA_020426425.1 Planctomycetaceae bacterium
GTCAGGGGCTGCTCAACAAGCTCGACACCGCGTTTTCCGGCTTTGAGAAGAACAGCCAACTGCTCGAAGGACTGGACAAGTTCTCCCAGCAGGCATACTCGATGATCACGTCTCCGCGTGCTCGCGATGCATTCGACATCAGTCAGGAAAGCCCGGCCTTTGCCGAGAAGTTCGGCGATTCCGGCTTCGGTCAAAGCTGTCTGCTCGCCACCCGGCTCGTGGAGTCGGGAGTGCGGTTCGTGACCGTCTCGACCGGCGGTTGGGACACGCATACCAACAACTGGGACAAGCTCAAGACGAGTCTGCTGCCGCCTTTGGATCAGGGACTGGCGGCGCTCTTGTCCGGATTGCAGGAAAAGGGACTGCTCGAATCAACGGCGGTCTTCGTCACCGGCGAGTTCGGTCGCACGCCCAAGATCAACACGACCCGCGGCGGTCGCGACCACTATCCACGCTGCATGTTCATGCTGATGGCTGGTGGCGGCGTCCAAGGTGGCCGCGTGATTGGCGAATCGACCGAGAACGCGACCGAGCCCCTCAACGATGCCATCACACCAGATGACGTCGCCGCTTCGTTCTACCACAACCTGGGTATCGATCACACGAAGGAATACCACACCAATACCGGTCGCCCGATGATGATCGTGCGGGATGGTCACGTGATCGAGGAGTTGTTCGCGTAGGTGTGCCATCGAATGTGATCGTCGGTCTCAGCTGGATTCCCCCGACACTCAAGTGCGTTGGATCGCAGATCGATCCACCACAATGAATTCTCTGCGACCGCCGCAGCAATTGCTCCGGCGGTCGCTGTGCGCTTACGTCGCCCCGATTTCTTCATCGACTGCCCGGTACATCCGTAGTCCGTACAACACCGCGAAGCCCAGAATCGTGGACGAACTCAGCAGGAACATCGCCCGGAAGCCGTAATGGTCGATTACGTATCCCATGAGCGGTGCGGTCAGCACGGTACCGAAGTCGACGCTCGCCAGAGTGACCGCCGTCGCGGTCCCTCGACACTCGGCGGGAAACGAACTGGCGCCGAGCGAGACGATGCAGGGGAACAGCAGGGCATGCCCGAAACCGCAGCACAGGGCGGGCGGGATCAGTTGCCAATCCTGCGTGACTCCCAGCAGCAGCAAGTGCCCGCAAACGTGTCCGAGCAGTCCGCACAACATCATCCGATGCCGCCCCATCACATTGCTCCAGCGCCGGGCAACGAACCGCATGCTGAAGGCGGAGATGGCGTACGCGGTGAAGAATGTTCGCGTCCCAATCAGTCCTAGTGACGTCGCATACCGGGTGAGGAAGACCGTCGTCACGGAGAACCCGAGTCCCATCATCAGCGTGACAAGCAGCAGCGATGTGGGAAAGTAACGCCTCAGCAGCTTCGGCAGTGGAATGACCGGTCCAGGCGACTCATGCCGTTCGCCGTTTGTCAGCCACAGCGCCAGCACAAGGTTCAGACAGCCAGCGGCGAACATGCTTCCAAACAGGAAGTGGTAGCGCTGGGGCCCCTGCGGCAGCGATGCGAAGATCAGGTCGGCCAGCTGGGCGCCGATGATCATGCCCAGAAATCCGGACGCTCCGTATGTGCCGACGATTTCCGTCCGTCGTGTCGACGGGGCGAGCGTCTGCACGTGCGAGACAGAGCAGGCAAACATCGTCGCCAGACCCAGCACGAACACACCCCGGGCGACGTAGATCAACCATCCCAGATCGGTCGAGATCGCCATGCCGATCACACCCAGCAGAAACGATACGGCTGCGGTGATCCAGACCCGGCGTACACCGAAGCGGTCCATCGCCTGTCCGGCGAACATCCGCAGCAGCAGCGACGCGATCAATCCGCAACTGACAATTCGCCCGGTGATTTCCTCGGTTCCGCCGAGGAATTTCACAAACTCGGCAAAGCGGAAGCTCAACGTATTGGCCGTCACCAAAACGATGTTCGCCGCGAACGCGATGAAGAACGACTGGCTGTAAATGTTCCTGTTCCCCGCCGGAGCATCCCTCGGAACGCGATCAACAGCCGGCGCGGGAGCGTCCGGAGATTCACGTTGTTGGTCGACGGCAGGCATGGAAAGAGGCTTGCCGTGGGCAAACCAGGTGATGAGTCAATGAAGGCGGGGTCGGCGATTGTAGACACCACTTTGAGCAGGTGAAACGGGAAAGGTCCGAGTTCCACGCTCCTGGAGGGAGACTCATTCGCGATGCCGGCGGTTCGCTGACAACGGAAGTCTGGGGCCGCTATTGGCGAATCATTCCGCGAATTGACGAAGATTTCCTCCCGCATCTCCTGTTGTTTTCCGCCCGGAATTGCGGTTCGAAGCTAGAGGTTTTCTGCCGTTCGCCTAAACTGAGCCAAATGACCCGCGTGCGTCCCATCGCGAGTCTTGACCAGTTCCGACCATGCATCAGGACGAACCAATGCGAATACTGCTGGCAAATCCGCGGGGATTCTGCGCTGGTGTCAATATGGCGATTGAATGCCTGGAAGAGTGCATCCGGACATTTGGTCCCGACATCTTTGTGTACCACGAGATCGTGCACAACAAGTACGTTGTCGATCGCTTTTCGCGGCAGGGGGTCACGTTTGTTGACTCGATCAGCGAAGTGCCCCAGGGGGCCATTCTCCTGTACAGCGCCCATGGGGTCTCGCCAGAGATTCGCGAACAGGCGCGTCTGCGCGATTTGCGGACGATTGATGCCACCTGCCCGCTGGTGACCAAGGTGCACATCGAGGCGGTCAAGTACGCCCAGGCTGGTTACAACATCGTGTTGATTGGGCACGAAGGACACGACGAAGTCATCGGCACAATGGGCGAGGCTCCGGAGAGTATCACGCTGGTGGAAACGCCCGACGATGTTGATCAGCTCACATTCACCACGGCTGACAAACTGGCGTACCA
>JAGQQB010000458.1 GCA_020426425.1 Planctomycetaceae bacterium
AGGCTGAAGTCGATGAACAGCTCGATGGGGTGATTGAGTCCTTCGAACTTGCGTTTCGAATGCAATCGGCGGTGCCGCAGGTGATGAACCTCAGCGATGAGACTGCCGCGACGCAGACGCTGTACGGAATGGATCAGAAGGAGACCGAAAACTTTGGCCGCGGCTGTCTGCTCGCGCGCCGTTTCGCCGAGGCAGGAGTGCGGTACATTCAAGTGTCGTATAAGCAAAATGCGTGGGATCAGCATGGCAACCTGAAGAAGGGGCACGAATCAAACTCACTCGCGGTCGATCGCCCGATTGCCGGACTGCTGTGCGATCTGGAGCAGCGCGGACTCCTCGACGACACGCTAGTCATGTGGGGGGGCGAGTTCGGACGCACGCCGATCGTACAGGGGAGCAATGGGCGTGATCACAATCCGGAAGGCTTCAGCGTCTGGCTGGCTGGCGGCGGTGTGCGTGGTGGTCTGCAGTATGGGGCGACTGATGAATACGGTTACTACGCGGTCGAGAACAAGGTTCACACGCACGATCTGCATGCGACGCTCTTGCACCTGCTGGGGCTCGATCACCTGCAATTGACGTATCGCCACGCAGGCCGGGACTTCCGACTGACAGATGTTTACGGCGACGTGGTGACCGATATCCTGGCGTAGCGAGTTTGGAATGCGCCAGCGTGTGTTCCATGCGGCACAAGTCGTTGACCACACCATCGCCAGGGCGTTGGATCGCAGAGCGATCCACGACAATGGCCAGCTCTAACGAATGCGGTGCATGCGGGAGAATTGCGGGTAGAACGGGACGGAGTATTTTGGATAGTCGGTCAGTTTCCGCTCACGAGAGGTGTCGCGATGGTGTCCAAACGTGATTCCTTTTCCGCCGTTGAGGAATGGGACTCCATGCGGCCAGTAGACGTAGAACGCCTTGCCGACCAGATTGCGACGTGGAACGGTATGGCCTCCGGGCCACATCCGACTGTCGCTACTAGCAGGACTGTTATCCCCCAGGGCGACGAAGTGATCATCGGGAATGACCAGTTCCAATTGATCGTGGGTCGGTGAGTACTTCAGATATGCCTGCCCCCAGGCATCGGGGTCATCCTGCAGCTTGGCCAGTTCCTGATGGAAGTAGTCATCCGCGACACCATCGGTTCCGCGATAGTAGATGTCCCGCTCCAGGACGAGCTGGTCGACCGTGACCGTTGCTCCCTGCACTGCAATGCCGACGGGAGTCAAATCGACTTCGGTCGGGAGAGGATTCTCTGTCGCTCCAAAGGACTGAATGAGCGCGCCGTCACCAAATTCAACGAGTGCATCGTTGATCCACAAGCAGAGTCGATCGTCCACATTGGCGAACGCAAGCTGATACGTTCCCGGTCCGCGTAGTGAGGTTTCGACTGAGGCGACTTGCTTGACCCGTTCGTTGAGTTGCGAGTTCACCTCTTCCAGCCGCGCCAAGCCGCTCGCGAGTTCCACGCGGCAACGGTACCACCTGGTCCCCTCACACAATTCCAGCAACAGTTCGCCATCGGTTTGTGTCTGCTCGATCTTGATTTTGCAACTGAGTGTGAGGTCGGGCGTCCAGAAGACCCCGGTTTCGACGCTGCTGGCGTTGGTCGGTTCGCCATACGGGCTGGCCATGCTAACTGTGTAGCTGTTGTAACCGCAGAAGTCGGTAATCAGGCGGGGATAGGGCCGCGCGGGCAAGTTGGCATCGACCGCTTCCCAGTCATCAACATGGGGAAGCAGATGCCGATAGCGAATCCAGTGCCGCTGTCCTGAGGCGGCGTTGATCTGGAAGGCACGCCGGCTGGCATCGAACGCCCAGCCAGTCTTGGTCTCAATCCAGCCACCAATCCCCTGTTCCGGGTCGGTGAGTCGTTCCACGGCAGCCCAGCGTTCGGGCCAGCCGGACTCGATGATGCGTTGGGGCACTTTGGAATTGTCATAAACGAGCAACTGGATCGCCCGCTGCTTTTCCGGGGGCTTGCGTAGGATCTCCTCCTGCTGACCATCCCATCGATAGACGTTCCCGTTTCGAATCCGCAGTGTCTCGCCTGGCAGGCCGACAAGACGTTTGATGTAATTGACGCGAGCATCCTCAGGGAACTTGAACACGAACACATCCCAGCGGTCCGGCTCACTGAATTCGTAAGGGAACTTGTTCACCAGAATGCGGTCGCCATTAAAAGGGATCCCATCATGAATTGATGGGTTCTCCGCTCCGCAATTTGGACAGAGGGCGGACGTAACTCGCCGCGCCAGCAGTCCCGCTGGCAGGCGATCAACGCGGTCGTCATCACTCTCTCGCGTCAATTCCGTACTCGCTCCCACAACGAGTGGCTGTCTGCACTCCTTACAAACGGTCTCCTTGTGCCGACCGTACAGCGTGGGTGCCATGGAGCCGGTGGGGATGACGAAGGCTTCCGCTTCGAACGTACGGAACAGCAATGCCAGCAGGAACGCGAACACGATCGACTCCAGCGTGTCACGCAACCCGTCGTGGTGGGGAGGTTTCTTAGCTCCCGCAGGAGCGGCAGCGCCGGGTTCTTTTTTCGACATCGGGACGATCCGGGATTTTGTATTCAGTCGCCGCGTGGGCTCGGTTGAGATGGTTGAATGTGGCTGCGCCACGGTTGAGATAGTTTGGTGCGCAACTGAATGACAACCGGTGGCCGGTCCTGCGGCAACAGCCCCTCGGCGGTCAGCAGCGCACAACACCTCAGCGGACAACATGACGGCCCGTAAACGAATGTTGCCGCAATGCGAGGCTGGCGGACGAGATTCGGGACGGAAACCGAATCAGCGAATATAGCGTACGCGGCTGAAATCCGGAATGCGGACGTGCCGGACGTCACCGCCCCAGCGGATTGTCCCCTGCTTTGAGGGGAGGTGGACCACGAGCGGTTT
>JAGQQB010000045.1 GCA_020426425.1 Planctomycetaceae bacterium
ATTGCGGTCGCTGTCGCCTGCTCAACTGGAGCAACTGGCTGGCGAGATACGGGAAGCGTTATGCGAGATTGTGGCTGATCGACCGGCCCACTTTGCGAGCAATCTGGGCGTGGTGGAATTGTGTCTGGCCCTGCACCTGGTCTTTGACTTCTCGCAGGATCGGCTGATCTGGGACACCGGACATCAAATCTATCCTCACAAGCTGATCACCGGTCGCTTCCCGCAGTTTCGCAGCATCCGCAATAAAGGGGGCCTGATGGGGTACCCCAATCCTGCGGAGAGCGACTACGACCTGTTCATGACCGGTCATGCCGGGGCGAGCGTCTCGACCGTGCTCGGCCTCAAGGCGGGGGATGATCAGCTGCGCCCCGAAGAGAACCGTCGTTCGGTGGCAGTGATTGGTGATGGCGCGCTTCCCTCAGGCGTCGTGTTTGAAGCCTTCAACAATGCAGCCGGTTTGAAGAAGGACCTGCTCGTCATCCTCAACGACAACAAAATGGGCATCTGTCCGCGGGTGGGTGGACTGGCGGAAACGCTGGACAAAGCACGCGTGACGCCGTTCTACAATGGCCTGAAGCGCGACGTCTCCTGGCTGCTGAACAAAGTACCGCTGGTCGGGGAATCGACCGAGAAGATGCTCGGCCAGTTCAAGGACGCCGTGAAGGGCTTCCTGCACGGTGGGATGTTGTTTGAGGAACTTGGTTTCCGATACATCGGTCCGGTCGATGGACATGATCTCTCCTCGCTGCGGCGATACCTCGAACTCGTCAAGGACATTCGCGGACCGATCCTGCTGCATGTGCTGACCGAGAAGGGACACGGCTTCCGCCCGGCGACCGAAGATCCGGTCAAGTTTCATGCTCCTTCCCCCTTCTGCCGCAATGAAGAGGCGGGGATTGTGTTCAACCGCAAAGGGGGCGCGCCAGCGTATACCGATGTCGCCAGTGACGCGATCTACACGGCCATGGCCCGTGACAAGCGGGTCTGTGTGTTGACCGCCGCAATGTGTGCCGGCAACAAGCTCGACCGGATTCGTGATGACTTCCCCGATCGCTTTTTCGATACCGGCATCTGCGAAGGACACGCAGTTGCGTTCGCAGGCGGCATGGCGAAGGCTGGTGCGCGGCCGATCGTGGATATCTATAGTACGTTCCTGCAGCGGAGCTTCGACCACATCTTCCAGGAGGTGTCGCTGCAGAATCTGCCCGTCACCTTCATGCTCGACCGCGCGGGGCTTGCCGGTCCAGACGGTCCAACGCATCATGGGGCATTCGATAACAGCTACATGCGCGTGTTTCCGAACATCGTCGTCATGGCCCCAGGTGATGAACGCGACATGGCGCCGATGCTCGACTTCAGTCTGAAGTTCGACGGTCCCTGCTCCATTCGTTATCCCAAGACGACATCGGAGATCATCGAGCGTCCGCACAGCCCGATTGAACTCGGCAAGTCCGAAGTGATCCGCTGGGGCGAAGATGGCATGTTTGTTGCCTTCGGTGCGCTCTTGCCGCAGTGCATCGCCGCTGCGGACCGACTGGCGAAAGATGGGCTTGATGTTGGTGTGATCAACGCCCGCTTCCTGCGCCCACTCGATACGGAAGTCATCTTCCGTGCCATCCAGGAGACTGGCTTTGTGCTCACGGTCGAGGAAAACACGCTGGTGGGAGGATTCGGTTCCGCCGTGCTCGAAGCCGCCAACGAAGCCGGCTTGCCCACGCACACCATGCGCCGTCTCGGGCTGCCCGACCGGTACATCGAGCATGGCGAGCGTCACGAGTTGCTTGCCGACCTCGGTCTTGATGTCGGTGGCCTGATGTCTGCAGCGCATCAAATGGCCGCGCGGCAAGTCGAACCACGGGTGTAGCCGATCGTCGTGGATCGCTCCACGATCCAACGTTCTGATCGCGATTCGCCTGGCTATGTGACTTCATGGCGCGCCGTAGCCACAATGGCCGGTCCTCAACGCTGCATCCGCTTCCGCACTCGGCCTACGATGCGTTCCGTCGCGGCGACCGGCGATTCATGCTCCCAGCGTTGCAACGTCGCCTCGACCCAATCGGGCTGGGTTTTTGCGGCGTCACTGAGCCAATTTGAAACTGAGTCCTGAACATACTTTGCTGGGTCAGCGAGTAACGGTTCGAGCAGCGGCAGACCGAGGTGCGGAGTCTCCTTCAGTTCGGCGATGTGTGCGCACCACACACCGCGCGGGCGCAGCACCTCGGCGGCGAATCGGCGGATGTTCTCTGATCGTGACCGAGTCCATGGAGTGAGCCGCGAGATGCTTTCTTCCAACTGCATCGACAGCAACGGTCGGATGGCGATCCAGGCCCATTCCCGCACGCCAAAGTGTGGATCGTCGGCCAATGGCTCAATCCGTTTGAGCAGTCGTGAGATGGATGTCGGTTCCAGTTCGGCGAGTTGATACGCCGCCCAACCGCGCACGGTGTCTGACCGGTGCTGTCGCAACTCATCGAACGAGTTGGCCGGTTGCGAGGTCGCCAGCCAAGTGCCGACCACTTGCATGCGACGGGTGATCCCCAATGAATCGTCGGCAACTTGGCGGAGTAACGCCTGGGGAGCGTCGGGACAGATCGATTTCAACAACAGGTCGAAGCGAACCGCCAATCCTTCGACGAGATTGGCGGTCTCGATTTCACCCTGGTTGAGCTGTGCCAGAATCGCTGTGGGAATGTCACTGCGACGCCGGGCTCCGGTCCGTTTGGAAGTAGGCGGATTCGTCACGCGCACGCTCCTGTATTCGCAACTGTCGCAGCACCTCGGTGAGTAACGTGTGGGTTCGTTGCTGAATCCCCGGCGTGGTGCTTTCTCGCGGGCCGGCCACATTCATCACGTGAATGGGATGTCGCGCGAGCCAGCGCAGAACCGGTTGGACCCCGTCGGCAACAGGCATTCGCTTGAGATCCAACAGCAGCAGGGGACGTTTCAAATCGCGGACGATGCGCTGCGTCAGCGCCGTCCCGCCAGTGGGCGACCCAAATGTCAGGATGAGTGTCCCATCCGAATCGCGGACATTCATTCTCGTTCGGGCGGCATACAGCGCCGTCGTGGTCTCCACCAACGGATAGAGGTCCGGGATGGGACCATCTTCGGCCAGTCGACCTTTCGGACACCAGCCGCCACAAGGAAAGTCCGCCCCAAGCGCTGCATTGAGCGCTCCGCGATCAACTCCTGTTTGTCCCCCTGAGACAATCTGTTCCAGGACCGGATCCACCAGTCTGCTCCCTGCGCTTGCGAAAACGGCGTCCACATCGATCGGGAAGGACCACACGTTGCCGTTGCCATCATGCGCGGCAGCGTAGTGAGATACGGTACGTCTGTCTACTGCACCTGTGTGGGACGCAGTCGACCGAAAGGGGGAGACTTTCCGATCGCGCAGCGCACTCTGAACGGGCGTTCCACGGCGTTTGCCGAATCTCGCAGCCGCGTTCGGCTCCCTTTGTGGCGACGGCATCGAGCGAGTGGGAAGTCCATGAGGGCGTGCCTGGACGCAGTCCAGCGGACGGAACCAGTCGTGCCGACTCAGGCGGCAGCCTCAAGCGTGATGCCGGGTTGCTCGGCATTGAGCAGCCCCAGGATCAATGCCCCCCGAGCGACAGTAAAGCGATCTGAACTGGTGACGGAAATCTGTGCGGCATCGAGCGGCAGTTGATACTCACGACACATTTGCGCGAACACTGCCGCGAATCCATTGATCTGCACAGGTCCGCCGCTGAGCACGACTGGCATGGGGAAGCTACGTAGCAGCCCCATGCCGCGCAGTTCCGCCGCAAGATGGTTGGCCACCTCTGTGAGCCAACTGCGGTAATAGGTCGCGAGGATTTCGGCATCCCCTTGCCCGTTGCGGGAGAGAGAGAAGTGATTTGAGCTGACCAGGGCGCGAACCGGCTGCAGGTCGAGGTATCGGTTCCCCTCGCGGTCATGCAGGAAATTCCCTTTGGCTCGGGCGAATGCCTTCTCGGGGTGATTCGCGCCGCCCAGGAACGTTGTTTGCCATTGCGGAATGCCATGCTGCGACAGGCAACACGACACCGACTCTGCGCCAAAACAGATGCCCAGGCCCGAGTAGCCCTGATAGGCCATGCTCGAAATTACCAGCGCCGTCCCCGACTGAATCGGCCGCAGCGCGTATCCTTGCAGTCGCAGCAGACGCTGAAAGAACAGCCCTGTCGCCGAGTCGGGTTCAGCATCAGCGGGCAAGGTCACGAAGCACGGAGTCAGGTGCTGGATCGTCGTCGTCGACCGCTGCGGGAGGATCGCTGCGAGCATCGCCGCGCAGACCTGTCGCCCGACCGGATCATCTTGCGGGAGTCCGTGCCGATCGATCACTGGCACGAGCGGCATGTTGTGGATTTCCGAAGCCTCAGCCGCATGTGGTCCAATGACCAGCAATTGCCCCTCGGATGTGAGGTACGGAGTCCGGGATTGTTCCAGCATGCGCTGCAGGGCGGGCGTCTCCGGCAAGACGCAATACTCCGCCGAGATGCGTCGTGCGAACAGACGCTCACCCACGCGGCGCAAAGAGCGAAACTCGGTACTGCCCAAATCGATGGCTACGCTCATGAGTGTCCTTCCTCGGCAAGTGAACGCAAAGCCCGGTCCAGCGATCCGGTCCTCGATCCCGGTCGACGCTCGGCGGAGACGGGCTGAACGACATCGAACGCGGTTCGGGCCGTCGTGTCGAGCGGAGCAGGCTCAAGTTCCCTGGGCTGGTCGGCAGCTGCGTGTCCGCGCTGGTTCGTGTCGGCGGAGACGTTGAGTGCCTCGCGAATTCGTGTACGCAACGTGCGTTCATCGGCATGCCCATGGGACGCGGTGGCCATGGCGGGCTTTCGATTTGCGAAATGGGGACCTGCCAGCGTCTCGTGGGCCTGATGCACGACAAGCCGCTTGTGCCCCACCGCCGCGCCATGGAGATGCTCAACTGACGGGAACAGCACCTGTTCTTCCACAATCGGCACGGAGTGATCGATCACTGCGTCGAGCATTGTGCGTGGGGCGTTTGCTGGAGCTGGTGTGGACGTCTCGATAGCCGCTCCTGTGGCGACGCCACGCGAAAAGGTCTCTTGCTTTGGCAGGAATTCCACGTTGTCGTAACGGGACCAGACAACGCACAGCCCCAGGCACAGCAGAGTCAACAGGCCGACTCCGATCGCAATCGGCACCAATCCGCTTGTGGTGCGTCTGTGGCTGAGTGTTCCCGAATCGGGAATCGGTTGCTCGTCGCCATAGATCCCCGGGAATGGGGATTCCTCAGCGGTCGTGGATGCGTTCGACTTGGCTTCTGAGGACGTTGGCTGAGTGATGACCGGTGACCGGGAAGGGACGATTTCGAGTTCCGAGTTTGCAGGCGTTGAGGCGAAGTACCGGCTGCGACCGGCGTCAGGTTCTTCGGCCAACGTCGGTTGCGGTTCAGGCACCAGTTCTGGTTCTGGACGCAATGGGCCTTGAGTCACACTGGTGTGCGAGAGAGTCTGAACTGTTGATGTTGCCCGAGACGGCAGCTGCGCTTCCGGGCCGGTCGCCTGCAGCTCAGTAGAAGCTGGCGGCGCTGACTCTGCTTCAGCCGGTTGCACTGTCGGTAGAACGGGAGCCTCGATCAACGGAGCCGAGAGACTGATCGGAATGTTGGTCGGAGAGTCGCTCTGTCCGATGACAGGTTCAGACGCAGTCGCTGTTGCGTCGGTCGCGATGTTGCCATCATCTTCAAGGACCACCTGTGGCGCTGGCAATTGCAATGTTGCCGGTGGGGTATTCGCGGTGACTGAGTTGGCAGTTGCTGCGACCTCCGATGTGGGAGTCGTTGGAGGGCTCGGCAATGCTGGTGCCACAGGCGACGCAGATGCTTCCACCGGGGCGCTGCTGAACGGCTCGCTGCTGAGGGGCGCTTCGACCACGCGCATCCCAGCAGGGCTTGCTGCCTGCAGTTCCGCCGCTGGCACTGGCAGGGTCCGTTGGGCGGATTTTGGCGTGAGCGCTTCTTCTAACGAGACCGCCGGGGGCAGCTCTTGAGCCGAGCGCAATCCGACGGGATCAATCGTACGGGGATCGAAGGCGATGATCGTACCGCTCAGCAATTGCCAGTCCGAGGTACGACCGACCGGATCGATCCGCTGTGTTCGCACCAGGATTTCGCGAGGCTGCATCAGTTGCTGGATAAGCGTCGGCAGGTTGGCGACATCATCCCGCAGCGGGAGGACGACAGGTCGTTCCAGCAGACCCACACAGGCGATGGGGACAAGTTTGGGCTCATTCGCGCCAGGTCGTGGACCAGTGGTTGGCGGAGCGACGACAACGACCACTTCGCCAGAATTGACCGTTTCCCGTGAGTCACCATCGGAGAAGATCTGTAGACGCGGTCGCAGTTCGCGACTGTAAACACGAATCGTCGTTTGGGGTTTTCCCGCAACACCACCGGCCGCCTGGACCAGTTCGGAGAGCGGCAACTTGGCCTTATCGGTGGAGAAGACACCCGATCTCTCCACGCCCCCCACAATGGTGAAGTAGTGGGTCTGATGCCCCGATTCCGCTTGCGTTTCAATCACACGCATTTGGGAGCGATTGCGCGGACGCCCATCGCTGTTTCCGCCAGCGTATTGTTGAGCCATGACGGCTTGGCCATGCACGACCGCCCAGGCGGAAATGAGCAAGGCACAGGTTCTGCCAACGGGTGTTCTCGACATGAGGTGTTCCTCCCTGAAGATCGCCAAGCGGCGAAAACCGCCAGAGAGGCCCGCGTCGATGGAATCCCCCCTGCGCAGCGACGCTCTCCGTCAGCATCGTCATCGGCAGATTAGGAAGAACCAGTTCAGCCCTTTTGGAAAGACGTTCCGCCCACACCGTACAGTCTTCCGGGTTTGCCCAGATTGCTGTCGTCGGAGTGCTGTGACTGGGAAATCCTTAGGCCCCAGAAATCAATCTGCTAGCGGCCCGAGCCGCTCAGGCGTGGTGTGCCCAGCAACTGTTGTGCATCTGGCTGGCGACTGCCTCGATGACGAGCGAGCACCTCCGCAGGTGACAGACCGGTATGTGGCAAACTCACCTGCTTGCCGGTGGGCAACTGCACTCTATCAGCGGTACGGTCGGCCGATGTTATCCGCACCTGCGGCAGGTTCGATTCGCGTGCTTCGCTGCCGAGTCGCCGATGAGCCTCCACAAGCGCGCGGTGGGAGGGCGACAACGTTCCCAGACTCGTTGTTGATGCAGGCTGAGCCAACAGTGCTCGGTCCATTGCCTCGAAGTCATGAATCCAAACGCGGACGTCGGTGCCGGAATGGCTCCGAGCCGTGCCGATGGCGGACCCATGCAGCCCCCAGCCGAATTGTGTCCGTGCATCCTGGGCCGACGACACCCCGCCCAGAAACGCTGATCCACGATCTGGTACAGAGACAGCGGTATCGACACCGAATTGCTGAACGACCGGTTGCTGCACCACCTGTGGACCGATCGGCCCCTGTCCCCAAGCGGAGAAAGGAATCAGTCCAAGTGCGAACGCCAGGACTCCTCGATACATCGGGTCGGCTCCAGGTCAAGTACTTGCAATTGCCGATGTTTGCATCCTAACCCGCAGATGCTAGCTCTCAACGGCAAATTCTTGAAGTTCTTCCAGTGTGACGAACTCCAATGTTGAAATGTGCGTTGCTTCCAGCACCACACGTGGTGCGACCCCAGCGACATGTGCTTCTTGCCAGCGGCTTACGCACAGGCACCAGCGATCTCCCGCCGTCAGTCCCGGAAAGTTGTATTCCGGAATCGGTGTGCTCAGGTCGTTCCCAGCGTCTACGCTGAATTCCAGGAACTCGTCGGTCACCTCGACGCACACAAGATGCAGTCCCGCATCCCCCGGCCCGGTATCGCAGCAGCCAGTGCGATACCAGCCGGTAAGCGGTTCCATGGAGCAGGGAATCAATGGTTCCCCGAAAACATTCTTACCTTGTGGCATCGTAGTTGCCTGTGGGGCTGGCTGGGAATGGGGTGGGAGGAACCTCGACCGGTGAGGACCGAACAGATTCTCCGACATCCCGTCCAGATTGCAACGCCGAGGGGGGCGAATTGGTTTCAACTCAACATCACGCCCCCCTGCCCCACCTGCGCCTTTGTCCCAGTTCATCTTTGCCAAATTCTTTCCGCCTGCTACTGTCCTGCATCACGAATTCGGGACGTATCGAGGTTGGCGCGGCTTTGCTCATCAGAGCATGCCCGTTCAGCGTGGATTTCGGTACCTCATTCGTTCACCGAGCAGGCAGAGAACGCAGGACGCGACACACAGGAACAGGCAAGGATGCGAGTCTTCTTTTCCGTTGGCGAACCCAGCGGCGATCATCATGCAGCCCAGTTGATCACGCAGCTGCGGCAGCGCTGCCCCAAGCTCCACGCCGAAGGGTTCGGCGGTCCGCATATGCGGGAGGTCGGCTGTGAAACGCTCTACCCGCTCACGGAACTGGCGGTGATGGGGGTCAGTCAGGTGCTGCCGCATCTGAAACAGTTCTACGATTTGGTGGGGCAGGCGCGGGAACACTTCCGTACGCACCGTCCTGATTGCGTCGTCCTGGTCGACTTCCCTGGCTTCAATTGGTGGATCGCCCGCGCCGCGCATCGTGAAGGGATTCCGGTCTATTACTACTGTGCGCCACAACTGTGGGCGTGGGCACCTTGGCGTATTCGTCGCGTTCGTAAGCATGTCGACTGCGTTCTGTCGGTGTTGCCCTTCGAGGCGGAGTGGTACCGTAGTCGTGGCGTGAAGGTGGAATACGTCGGCCATCCCTTCTTTGATGAAGTCGCCGAGCATGAACTCGATGCACCGACGCTCGCTCAACTCCGATCCAGCAGTCAGCGCCAGGTGGCCATTCTGCCTGGATCGCGTCGACAGGAAGTCAACGCCAACTTTCCGCACATGCTGCAGGCGATGCGGCAGTTGCACGCTCTGCATCCAGAGGTGCGCTTTCCGGTCGCATGCTATAAGCAGTGGCACCATGATCGGTGCCGTGAACTCATTGGCGCAGAGTTCGCCCAGTTGCCAATTGATCTTTACACTGGGCGCACTTCGGAAGTCCTCGCAGCGGCCGACTGCTCGTTGATGGTCTCCGGGTCGGTCAGCCTCGAACTGCTCGCCCGCCGGGTGCCCGCTGTGGTGATGTATAAAGGGACCGTGTTCACCGAACTGCTGGTGAGGATGCTGATCACCTGCAAGTACATGTCGCTGCCGAACTTGGTCGCCGACCGCGAATTGATGCCAGAGTTTCCGTTCTCACGTAACTTTGATCAGCACATTCGCGGCATGGTGTCCCATCTCGATCGGTGGCTCAGCGAGCCGCTGGAATTGGCTGCGGTGCGGACAGAACTTGATCGACTGGCCGATGCCATCGTCGAAACCGGCGGCGTCGCTCGTGCGGCAGAAGTGATCCTCGAATTGCTCGACCATCGCGCGCCAGCAAAGCGCGCTGCGTAGCACGCGTTGACTTGCGGCGTCAGTCGTCTCGGCGACTACCAGCAGCAGGCCTATCCCCGCAACTCCTGCAGCGTCTCTGCCACCTCGGCGACATGCCCTTTGACCTTCACCTTCGGCCAGACGTGGGCAATCTTCCCCGTCGGATCAATCAGGAAGGTCGCTCGCTGCAGGCCCATATACTTCTTGCCATAGTTCGACTTTTCCACCCACACGCCGTACTTCTCGGCCACCGCATGGTCCTCGTCCGCCAGCAGCGGAAACGGCAGCTCGTACTTGGCCGCGAACTTTCCATGCGACGTCACACTATCGGTACTGATGCCGATGACAACGGCATCACCAAAGTCCGCCAGGCTGTCCCGAAAATCACATGCCTCGGTCGTGCAACCTGGTGTGTTGTCACGAGGGTAGAAGTACACCACCACATACTTCCCTTTCGCCCCGCTTAGCTTAAACATCCCCTCAGGATGTTGCGGCAACGAAATCGCTGGCGCCTTCTTCCCCACGGCTGGCATACTCATCGAGACACTCTCCCCATCACGGTAGGCAAATAACATACTCCGCCAAATAGCTGCGGAGCACTCGACAGATCTTACGTCAAGTGAATCGCTCGACAAGTCAACCAAACTGATCGGGGCAGCCGAACAGGGGTGATCGCTGTGTGAGCAGCGAGGAGCAAGTTGCGTCGCCTGGCAAAGGACCTCCTCGACCCTCGATCGAACCGCCAAGCCCCAGCAATCGCCCCTCCAACCAGTCGATTCCCAATGGCACCCGAGACTCGATACAGTCTCATGAACATCATTCCCCCAACACTCGGCTCCCGATGCGTGTCAATCTGATTACTCTGGGCGTGGCTGATGTCGCTGCGGCGACCGCGTTCTACGAGCGGCTCGGCTGGCGGAAGTCGTCCGCTTCGAATGCTGATGTGACGTTCTTTCACTCGTCCGGCTCAGTGCTGGGCTTGTATGGTCGGGCGGCACTCGCGGAGGATGCCCACGTGCCTGATTCCGAGCCGGGGTTCTCAGGTGTTGCACTGGCCCGGAACTTTCCTTCCGAGGCCGAGGTGGATGCGGCGTTCGCGCATGCGGTGCAGTGTGGTGCCACGCCCGTGAAGTCGCCGCAAAAAGTCTTTTGGGGCGGTTACTCTGGTTACATCGCCGACCCTGACGGACACTTGTGGGAGTACGCGCACAATCCATTGATGCCGCTGGACGACCAGGGACGCATGACGTTGCCGGAGTGAGGACACTGCGTCCGCCGGAAGAGAGTGAACGGCTGGCATAGGCCCGTCCGATGGATCACAGTCACACGTTCGCCCAGCAACTTTACGCTCCCGCGGGTCAGTCGATGCCGGGAGGGTCGAATCGAGTTTGCGAGATTCGGGGAGGGCAATGCGACGCTCATTCCTCGAATGGCGTCGCAGGGGACATCGATGGCGGCTGAGCCATACCAACCGCTATTCGCGCTCTCCCCCTCCCCTCGCTCGACCCTCCCCGGAGGAGGGTGAAGTGGGCGCTGGCATACGACACACAGCAGCGCCTGTCCGTGATCGGCGTGGTTGAGTACCCTGTCTCCCAACTTCCGACTCGCCATGCCAATGCCTCCACCGTCCATGCCTGCCGCCAGTTGTTCCCGATCACCGATGACGCTGCGTGAGATGCTCCTCGCGGCGCTGATTGGTTTGGCGTTGACGGTTGTCTTCTGGTGGCCATTGTGGTTGGGGGGCGGTCTGCAGGGGGGAGATCTGTATTCGTATTACATGCCTCAGAAGGTGCTGCTCTCGGAGTCACTGGCCGAGGGAACGATTCCGCTGTGGAATGACCGGACCGGCTTTGGGTATCCGGCGGCGGCGGAGAGTCAGACCGGAGTCTTGTATCCCCCCACACTGCTGCTGTACTGGCTGTTCGCGCCGAACACAGCGTACAACATCTCCCAACTGGGACACTACGTACTCGCGTTTGTGGCGACGTGGGGATTGATTCGGCAACTTGGCTTGCGAGCAGAGGCGGCGGCGCTGGGGGCGCTGGCGTTTGTGTATGGTTGGTTGCCACCCCGCATCTGCCTGGAATGGGCGGTCATCGGGGTCTCGTACTTTTCGATAGTGCTGTGGTGCGGCATTGCCTGGTTGCAAACCGGGTGTCCCCGCTCGCTGGGAGCGATGGCGATTGCACTAGGTCTCTCGCTACTGGCGGGGCACTTTCATCTGGCGTTTATGACGGGACTCGTGATCGCCCTGCTTGGAGCGATCAACTTCATGCGGCCCTGCTCTGTTCTTGCACCGGATATTGTCGTTCCCCAGCCGACAGCACGTTATCGGACCTGGGGACTGATGTTGGCACTCGCCGCCGGCTTCTCAATTGCCGCGATTCAGTTGGCCCCGACCTGGGAACTGCGACAGGTGAGTCAGCGGCAATCGGCGGAAGGAAGTTTCGACCCGGCGTACGGGCACATTCCGCCGGTGTATCTGCTGGAACTGGTCGCGCCGTGGTTGTGGCATGTGCCAGATGTCTCCGCCGATGCCGCCCTGAGTAATGCAAGCTGGGGCCGATATCCCGCCGGGACCAACATGGTTGAAGCGCATTTGTACGTTGGCCTGATTCCCTTCCTGCTCGCGCTCGCAGCCATGATCTGGAGAACCCGGGGCCGACTGACGATTCCGGTGACTCCCTGGCTGCTGCTCACGGCGGCGGGACTGCTGCTGGTCACCGGTTGGCCGCTGATCGTCCTGCGGCATGTGCCGGGCTTCTCGTTTTTTCAAGCGCCTGGCCGATACGGACTGCTGACCTCGATCGGACTCGCCGTGCTGGCCGCCAACGCCTGGGATGGCTGGGGGCCGGAACTCATGAAGACCGCTGGGCAACTCCGTGCTGTGACGGCCGGTCTGTTGCTGCTGACCACATGTGACCTTTGGGCGCTGAGCCGCGAGTACGTGTTCGATGCCGGCCCGATGACAGGTCGGCAGGTGTTCTATGCCATTCTACTGAAGGATGTGCCGATTGAGCATCTGGATGAACCCTCTCCCACACAGCAATCCCTCGTCACCACGCCCGGCGCCCGGCTGTATGCACCAGGCGCAAACATCCCCTCGCTGACAGGTGTCTCGTCGCTGCCGGTGTATTTGGGGCTGGGGCCTGAGATCTACTTTGATCCAGAAATGCAGATTGACTTCGCGGCCCTGGACGAGGAGCAACGTCGCCAGGTCGTCGAGCGCTTGCAGGGTTGGGGAGTCACGCACCTGCTGTTGCAGGCACCGTTGCCCGCCGGTGACGACATGTTCCCGTTCATCGGTATGGTGATTGAACCGCTGGTGAACCGGGCACTGGTGCGGCGCGAACCGCTGTACTTGTATCAAGTCCCTGAAGCCGCCGGTCGGGCTCAGCTTTCCATGGATGGCGAGATCCTGGAATTCGATTCGCTGGCGAACCAGTTGCGTGTGAAGTTCTCGGCGACATCAGACGGGACATTGACCCTCAAAGATCTGGCGTATCCCGGTTGGACGGCAGATCTGGATGGCGTCCCTGTGGCTTGGGAGGCCATCGACTCGTTCCGCCGCATTGATGTCCCGGCGGGAACGCACGAAGTTGTGTGGCGATTTCGCCCACGGAGTGTGCTGTATGGCGGGATGGTCTCGGTCCTGTCGCTGCTGATTGTCGTGTTGGTCTCCTGGTTGCAGTACCGGCGTCATGCCGCAGCCCAGGCGTGTTGAGGCCGCCCGTCGTCCAGTGTTCCCCCTGAGAGCACGGCGTCTCTCGACTGGGAAGCGCTCCAGTCAGGGAATCGACAACTGGACCAGTCGCAGCGCCGGTCGATACACTTCCGGCCCCATCGAATCGGTTCGATGGCCGAACGCTTGAGTGTGGAGTAAATGACGTGTTTAAGACGGTTGCGCTCGTGGGAGCTACCGGTGCGGTTGGTCGCATCATGCGTGAATTGCTGGAACAGCGGAACTTCCAGGCAGAGACGTTCCGCTTTCTCGCCTCGGCCCGCAGTGCTGGCAGCACGCTGACGTTTCAGGGTCGTGAGTATGTGGTCGAGGAGTTGACGAAGACGGCGTTCGAGGGGGTTGATCTCGTCATCAGCACCACGCCCGACGACACCGCCGCCGAGTTCCTGCCATCAGCAGTTGAAGCTGGCGCGACTGTGATCGATGAATCGGGCTACTGGCGGATGAAGGACGGGGTCGCGCTGGTGATTCCCGAGGTGAATCCACAGGATGCGCTCAACGCCAAGGGAATCATCGCCAGTCCCAACTGCTCGACCACGCAATTGGTCATGGCACTCAAGCCGCTGCACGATG
>JAGQQB010000459.1 GCA_020426425.1 Planctomycetaceae bacterium
GGTGGTCGACGATGTCGATCCAGCCCTCGTGAAGGCGGAGCGAGATCGTCTGACTGAAGAGGCGATTGCATCCGGCAAGCCAGCGAACATCGTCGAGAAGATCGTCGATGGTCGCATGAAGGTCTTCTACAAGGACGAAGCGGGCGTGCTCACCGAACAGCCATTCGCCAAGGATGACTCGAAGACCGTCAGCCAGGTGCTCGCCGAAGCGGGACTGAAGGCCAAGGGATTCACCCTGTTCGTCTTGGGCAACTAGAACGTCGGCCACTGATCAGATGCCAAGGGGAGGGGCTGCGTGCCTCTCCCCGTTTTTGTTGCCAACAGTCGTACGCACCATGTTTGTCAAAGTCGCCAAGCTGGGAGACATTCCTGCCGGAGAGGGGCGTCACTATCCGGTCAATGGCCGCATGGTTGCCATCTTCTTTGTTGATGGCGCCTATCACGCCATCAACGACAGTTGTCCGCACATGGGGGCGTCGCTGTCGGCTGGATATGTGGAAGAGGGAGCCGTCTACTGCCCCTGGCATGCGTGGCGGTTCTCGATTCATGATGGCTCATGGCTCGACAGCCCCAAGTCGCCGCTCAAATGCGAGCGTTACGAATTGCGGATCGAAGGGGATGACATTCTCGTCGAAGTCCCCGATCCGCCGCCGCGTCAGCCGTCGACTCCGGGAGACGAGGGAGCGGGATGATCTACCTGGATCACAATGCGACCACTCCGATCCTGCCAGAAGTCCTGGACGAAATGTGTCAGGTGTGGACGACGGCGTCTGGCAATCCTGGCAGCCGACATGTGTCAGGACGCAAAGCGCGGCAGGTAATGGAAACCGCCCGCGAACAGCTGGCCGAGCTGCTAGACGCGGAGCCGACAGAGATTGTCTTTACCAGCGGTGGGACCGAGTCGATCAACTTGGCACTGACGAACTTCGCTGCAGGTCGCAAAGGTGTGATGGTTTCCCTGCCCGGTGAACATCCCGCCACCGAAGCGACTCTCCAGCATTGGACATCGCCCGAACGACCGATCCACAGGTTGCCGCTCGACTCCACTGGCCAGCTGATCGACGCGGCCCTCGACGAAGTCCCCTGGTCACAAGCGATCCTGGCAACAGCGTTGCTCGCCCACAACGAAACCGGCGTCATTCAAGACCTGACGCGACTGGGCGAATGCTGCCAGCAACATCGCGTGCCGTGGCATGTCGATGCAGTGCAGGCAGTTGGCAAGATCCCAGTTTCGTTTCGTCAACTGGGATGCACAACTCTTAGCCTGGGCGCCCACAAGTTCGGTGGTCCGCGCGGCATTGGCGCCTTACTGGTCCGCCAAGGCGTTCGTCTGGCGCCGAGTCTGTTTGGCGGTCATCAGGAAGCGGGTCTGCGTCCTGGGACTGAGCCTGTCGCAATGATTGCCGGGCTTGCCAAGGCCCTCAGCGTCTGTGTTCAGCAGCAAACGAAGCGAAGCCGCATTGTCAGTGAATTGCGTGACCGTCTGCAGGCAGGACTGACCCAACAGGCGGCACCGGTGTTGATCAACGGAATCGGCGCGCCGCGTCTGCCCAATACGTTGAACATCGCCTTTCCAGGCTGCACTGCCGATGCATTGCTGGTCGCGCTCGATCTGGCAGGGATTTGTGGTTCCCTCGGTAGCGCCTGTGCCAGTGGTTCGACGCAGCCTTCGCCCATTCTGACGGCGATGGGGTGTCCGCCAATGGTGTTGTCATCGTCGTTGCGATTGTCGCTCGGCTGGCAGACGACCGGAGACGAAATCGACGACGCCGTGCGGATCATCAGCGAGGTCGTGGCCCGTCTGCGTCATTAACTCCCACGACTCGCCGCTGACGTGATCCTGTCTGGCTGACCAATGTCATTTCCTGGCAAGCCACAGACGCCATGTTGCTGTTCATCATGCCAGTGCAGCCGTCAGCGCCTCAGGCAACTCAGGATGCCGATAATCGAACTCCTGCTTCAGCAAGACATCAGGTTGAACCCGGGTGCTGGCGAGAATGAGTGCATCGGCCATCTCTCCCAGGACAAGTCGTGCGGCGAAGGCAGGCATTGGGAAGATCGTGGGGCGATGTAGCGCGGCCCCGAGTGCTTTGGTAAATTCTCGATTGGTCACCGCCCGTGGAGCAACCACGTTCACTATGCCCTCCCAGTCATCGTTGGTCGCCGTTTCGAGAAAGACCCGCGCGGCGTCCTCAAGCGAGATCCAACTCCAGTACTGGTCTCCCGATCCCATCACCCCGCCAACGCCCAAGCGAAACGGGAGCAGCATGGAAGCCAAGGCTCCGCCTTGTGCGTTCAAGACAATCC
This sequence comes from Planctomycetaceae bacterium, assembly GCA_020426425.1. Taxonomy (GTDB): domain Bacteria; phylum Planctomycetota; class Planctomycetia; order Planctomycetales; family Planctomycetaceae; genus JACKHO01. The sequence continues at coordinate 2,308 of JAGQQB010000459.1, forward strand.
CCAGTCGATTGTGAACGACACGTACCCCGGCAGCGCGGGCGGGATCGGCGGCACGTTCCCAGTCCTGACAGACGCTGGCCAGGAAGTCCGCGCCGGGGCCGCTCCCCTCGTTCAAGACCTCATCACCCCGATCGCCGTAGTAGCCAATCGCCGAGGCGCAAATGAGCGCTGGTTTGTGTTTCGTCTGGGCCAGGCGTTCCGCCAGTAGTTGCGTTCCCTGCACCCGCGACTCGCGAATTCGTTGCTTCTTTGATGCCGTCCACCGACCACTGCCAATGTTGTCGCCCGCGAGATGCACAACGGCGTCGATGCCATCGAACGCATCGACACTGAGGTCGCCATGAGCCGGATCCCAGCCCCGCTCTTCCTCGCTGCGCGGAGCACGTCGCACCAGTCGCACCACCTGATGCCCTGCCTGATGTGCCAGCCCCCACAGCGTCATCCCGACCATCCCACTCGAACCGGTGATCATCAGCCGCATTTGCCTGTTCCCGTTGCCGTTGCCTGGTCATGTGTCGTACGGCAAGATTGTAGGCGTTTCCGTCAGATGGCCAATCTGCCAGGTCCGATACGAGCAACATCTGTCTGATGCATCCCG
>JAGQQB010000460.1 GCA_020426425.1 Planctomycetaceae bacterium
GATGCTCCTTTGCCACCTTTCCCTGGAAATCGGGATTGATCTCCCCCGGCAGCAGGTTCTCGATCAGTTTGTAGCGGTCGTTTCGCACCGTCCGCTGTGGGTAGAAGTTGGCTTTGGCTGCGTGGGTGTGGTACTCGGTGAACAGGTGCGTCCGCCACTGCGGACTTTCGCCAGTCAGCAGCGGCAACAGGGAACGCCCCGGCAAGTTCTTGATCGGTGTTGCGCCGCCGGCTTGCAGTAGCGTCGGCAGCAGGTCGATTGTCGACACCAGTTCGCTTCGCACCTGCGGCTGCGTCTTCCCCGGCCAGAGAACCAGCAGCGGAATCCGGACGCCCCCTTCGTACGACGTCCGCTTTCCGCGCAGGAAGTCGGCCCCGTGATCGCCGAGATAGATGACGATGGTGTTGTCCGATTTGCCGGTCCGTTCCAGGGTCGCCAACAGGTCCCCGACGCAACTGTCCAGCCGACTGAGGCAGTTGTAGTAGTTGGCGATCGGCGTCCGCAGCTCGACCGGATCGATACCGAAGTACGGGAGGCAATGGACGTCGTCACCGGTCAGTGGCTCACGCGGCAGGTCGTCCACCTGCGGAACAAATGGATCGTGGGCGTCGGGATAGTTGACGCTCAGAAAGAACGGCGAGTCATCAGCGGACATGAACGATTCCGCGTGCCGCGCGTAATCTCCCAGGTTCTTGCGGGCGAAGTTCGCCGTCTTGATTTCATGGAAGTCGAATGGGAACGCCGACTCGGGATTGATATGCAGCTTGCCGATGATCCCCGTTCGGTAGCCGGCCGCTTTCAAGCTGCGCGGCAGGTTGGGTGTGTCCTCGCGGTACATTCGAAATCCCCAAGTCGCGAGGCCGATCTGCCCGTGCTGATGCGGATACAGACCGGTCAACAGACTGGCCCGCGACTGGCTGCAGCCCGCCTGCGCAACGAAGGCCCGCTCGAATCGCACGCCACTCGCCGCCAGTTGATCGAGATTGGGGGTGCAGGCATACGGATCACCATAGCAGCCAAGCTCCGGGCCGTTGTCCTCCGAGACGATCAGCAGAATGTTCGGCGGCGCGGCATCCGAGACACCCGCCGTGAACATCACGGTGAGACACAGAAGTCGCAAGAAGAAGCATTGATTCATGGAGCCGATCCCGATTGCAGGAGCCATTCAAGGTTAAAGCGGGCCAGCGTAATCCGTGTATATGCCCAGTCGCGTTTGCGTTTCTGGATCGGTGGCCCGCTGCCGTCTTCAAAGCAGCAGAGGACGTAACCATCCGGCAGGATCGCCAGGTCGCTGTACGCGCTGGGCCCCGGTTCCAGTACGCGGCTGACCGGCCAGGTTGTCCCCCCATCGCGGCTGAGGTGGATGGTCAGGTTGCGGCGACTGGAGTGCGCGCGCTCCGTCGTCTGGGCGTTGGAGAACAGGAGCAAGGGGCCTCCGGAATCAGGTATTCCCGAGTGACTCACCATTCCCGCCATGCAACCCGGTTCATAAAGTTCGTCAATGAATCGCGGAGACGACCAGTCCGACGCGCCGTTGGGACTGATGACCGATACACGTCGGGACCGGGGATCGCCGTTACGGGCCGTGAGTAACACTCGTCCATCCGCCAGTTCCGCGACATTCGGCTCCCCGGCATCCCAGATCGCAATCTCCCCTGGCTGCCATGTGAGGCCACCATCATCGCTGAACACAACACCGACCCCCTTGTCCCGTTTTGCCTTCGGGTTGTAGTTCGACATCCAGAACGGAACCACCAGTCGTCCGGTTTTCAGTTCGATCGCATGCCCCGGCCCGGTCGCCATGGCCTGCCAGTCGAGTTCCGCTCGAAACGCCTCAAACTCTGAAGTGATCTCCACGGGCTTCGACCAGGAGACTCCATCGTCGTCGCTGCGAATGTGAAAGCAGCGCATGTACTCCACGCAGTACAGCAGGTGGACGGTCCCATCCCGACAGGCGATGGCGACCGGGTTGTTGACAGTTTGCTCTTCCGGCCCGCCAAAGTCTTTGGCTTTCTTACCCGGCGGCAGGTGGGGATTGCGAGGCAGACGCTCTCCCTGGTGTGCGACCTGCCGCGGCGAGGACCAGGACCGACCGCCATCTGTGCTGCGGCGGAGGTGAATCTCGATCTCCCCCCGGTCCGCCGCCGAGAACTTTCTCGCTTCACAATACGCGAGCACACTCCCGCGAGACGTCACCACGATTCCGGGAATCCGGTACAGGGTGAAGCCGTCTCGCCCCTCTTCAAACAGCGTCACTCGCTCGATCGAAGGTTCGGCGCTCATACCTCGGTCCGCGAGGGCCATCAAGCACATCAACAGCAGCCCCGAGATCAGGCCATTGCGCCAGATTCGTGGACTTCGAACTCCTGATTCGCAAGTGCAACAACTGCTCACGGCTGCTTCCTTTTCTTCTTGCGAGCGGAGGCAGTCGAACCGACTGGAGCAGGCGTGGTGATGGTCTGATTCATCTGTTCTCGCAAGCGATCCCGCACGGCTGCTCGCGCAGGATCCTGGACGACGTTTGCCTGCTCAATCAGACACGAATCCAAGCTCCGCACGCTGTCCGTCGCCGTGTAGTCGTAAAGTTCCTCCGCCACCGTTGCGCGGTTGGTCCAGTCGATCCAGCGTGTGTAGCGGTGTGTGGCTGTCCGGATCGAGTAGCCCATCTGTTCCGGGGCGGTCGCCTTCCAGGGACGGTCGCCTTCCAGGGACGGTTGAACTGGCTGAGCACGACGTCGCGTCCCGGAGCCTGCGGATCATTCAAAATCGGCACGAGGCTCTGGCCATCAAGGTTGTGCTTGGGTGTTAATCCGGCGAGTTCCGCGAGCGTCGGATACAGGTCGACCAGTTGGACAAGCGATTCCGTGGCCATACCCGGGTTGGCCATGGCCGGCGTCCGAAT
>JAGQQB010000461.1 GCA_020426425.1 Planctomycetaceae bacterium
CTTGCAGCCATATGGACAGAAGATTACGAAGCCGCCGCCAGCGGTCCGCACCCCGGCAACCTTGCGTCCTTTGCGTTTCTTGCGGATTTCCGCCTCTTCCTGACGAGCAATGTCGAGCAGTGCGTCTCCGCCGGTGGCGACGGAGTGGGCGACCGAGGACTCTTCGCCGGACTTGGCTTCACCGGAGCCGCTGGCTGGGGATGCTTCTGAAGTCGGTGCAGGTGCCGTTGCGGAACCTGTCTCGGTTGAGGTGGTGTCAGCGACCGGTTGGGCGGTGGCAGGTTTGGGGATGCTCAGTTCGTAGCCTTCGTCGTCGCTGTCTTCGGCAACGGAATGCAGATCCCCGTCCGGGATTTCACTGAGGATAATGGGGCCTGGGTTTGCCTGCATCTGCTGATACTTGAGGGCGAGTTCCTGATTCATGAACGCGCCGCAGTTCCAGCAGCGAACCGAGTTGACGCGGACCATCTCACCGCAATCAGGACAGGGTTGCTCGAGGGGATTGGGCGAACTCATGTAACGACCTCACCGAAATCAGCAGTGGCTGGGAACGCGGGAATATCGTCTGGGACAGATTGAAACCGGGAGTCACGTGAGGAACACATCATCTTTCACGCAAGTCCATACCAAAACCTGTCACCAGATCGATGCAAACAATCGAGGATTAGGGTGCGGACACCGCCGCAACGCCACATCCTTAACTTATCGCTGAACCTGACGCAATTCGACCTCAAAAACCAGCGTAGCCCGTGGAGGGATCAAGTTTTCGACTCCCTCGTCCCCATAGGCCAGTTCAGGCGGCACAATCAGCTTTCTGCGTTCACCCGGTTTCATCCCGGCAATCCCCTCACGCCAACCTGGAATCACATCGGTCAGTGAAATGGTGACCGGTTCGCTGTGCTTATAAGTGTTGGTGAATTGCGTCCCATCGGCCAGTTGACCGACATAGTGGAGGGAAACTGTGTCGCGCGGTTGAGCCACCACTCCCGATCCGTGGGCCAATGTGATGATCTGCAATCCACTCGCGGCTGTGGTGCGCAGGTCTCTGAGGGCAACATTGCGGAATTCGACGCCGCCGGGATGACCCTGGAGGGCGATGCGTCCCAACGGAGGGCGTTCGGCGAGCTTCCAAGGGGACTGGGCACTGGAAACAGTCTGCACCTGATTGGCGGGAATCGTGTTCAGGTCAGCCTCGCGGAGCGCGATCTGGTTGACCATTTCCTGATTGACCAGCACTTCGAGTTGATCGCCAACGCAGCGGATTTCACAGGTGTTCCATTGATTCGCGGGGGAAAGTGGAGCTTTCTGCTGCGGAGCCACTTTGTAGTATAGGCTGCCGGTGTACTGCGCTTCCTTGAGGTTCGCGTACTTGGGGGCGTCGTCATCGAGGAGTTGGATCTCCATTCCGCTAAACGTGGGATTTTTCGGATCGGCGCAGCGAATTGCGACACCTGAGTTGCCGTTCTGTGGGAGTCGGTATTCGAATCGCAGGATGAAGTCGCTGTAGGTGGCGTCGGTGACGAGCCAGCCAGCGCCTGCACCGGAACAGCGGACGCCGTTCCCTTCTCGCTGCCAGGCTTCGATCCGTCCGTCCTCCACAGTCCAACCCGCCAGTCCCTCAGTAGAGAACAGGTTGCGAAACTCGCTCAGGCCTCCGACAGTCGAAAGATCGAGCTGACGAATCGGGACGATTGGGTCTGGCAGGGAACGTGGTGCCTGCGGTCTCGGCGGCCCTTCTTCCTGAACCAAGGAAGGTGGTGCTGGACCGCTGAGGGAGGTTGCTGGCTGTAGTGGACCTGTGCTGGTTGGAGCGTCTTGACCCCAGACATGCATTGGAAAATGGAGCAGGCCCGCGACACCGAGGATCAGGATTTTGAGTGCCGGCCGCTGGCGAGTACGCACAATTCGCAAGTTGTCCACGAGGTTAACCTTCTAATGCGATGACTGAGACCTTGAGGTATGCCTCCGGGATCTGGCCGTTCACCGGGTGCGATTGCTGGGAACATACGGCAGGTCGATGTTTCCGGCAGCCTCGGTTTCGGGGGGTGCGGCAAAACGCAACACCTTGCGGCGGAGTCTGCCGTTGCAGGAGGGAAAAGGGTGGAGTTGGCGTGCTGTTGTGTGTCGTACTGATCATGCAGGATGCCTGAATGCTTGCCGGCAGAGGCGGAGTCGATTGGTTGGTGCGCGTTCAAGGTCTGGCTTTTGTGCTGACTCGGCCTCGCATTTCCATGAGGCACACCGTATCCATTGTTCAGGATGGGCCGGATGACGTGGAACCGAGTTGGCGAGGTACGCTGATGGAACTGTCCAAAGGGCAACTGGTGGATCGACTCGGGGCCATTCCTCGTCGGGCTGATCGGTTTGCAATCGAGGCGGTCGACTGCCTGTTGGCAGAGGCTCAGACGCAGCGGGTCAGTGATGTACATCTGGTGCCACAGCAGGGCAAGAGCCTATTGATGCTGTGGCGGATCGATGGTGTGCTGCATCCTGTGTATGAATTCACGGAGTTTGCGGCGAATGTGGTCGCGCGGCTCAAGGTACTGGCGGACCTGTTGACGTATCGGACCGACGTTCCGCAGGAAGGGCGCATTCGCTCGGGGACTGAGGACCTGGAACTTCGCGTGAGCACATTTCCCACCATTCATGGGGAGAAGGCGGTGGTGCGGTTGTTCGTCGCGTCGGGGGACTTCCGCTATCTCTCCGACTTGGGGCTGGCGGACGGCATCCAGGAATCGCTGGAACAGGTGTTGACGAGGACCGCTGGTGTGCTCGTTCTGGCGGGGCCGGCCGGGGCTGGAAAGACGACGACGTTGTATGCCTGTCTCCGCACCATGCTGCGGGACAGCCCTCATTTGCGCAGCATCGCGACGCTGGAAGATCCGGTGG
>JAGQQB010000462.1 GCA_020426425.1 Planctomycetaceae bacterium
CATGGTTCTCCATGCTGGTGATGCCTGCGACCGGCACAGCGCATTTGATCCGCTCGTCGAGCGCCGCTACCCACCACGAATAGGCACCACCGCCTGAGCGGCCAGTGACTCCCAATCGCTCTGGGTCGACTTCTTCACGGCTCTGCAGATAGTCGAGAGACCGGATGCCGTTCCACGCTTCGACACCAGCCGGCGTGTACCCCCGGTTGGCCCACCACCACATTCCTTCGCGGTAGGTCCCATGATGCAGCCCTTCGATTTCGCCCAGCTGAATCGTGTCGATCATCAGGCAGACATATCCATTCCGAGCGAACCAGACGCCGTGGTGTTGATAATGCACCTTGTTGCCGTAGCTGACGCCATCCTTCGCCACGCGGCCATGTCCGCACACGTACAGCACTGCCGGGAGTTTCTCAGTGACGACCGCTGGCCGATACAGATTGCCCGTGACATACAGACCCGGTCGTGATTGGAAGTGAACCTTCTCGACGACGATGTCCCCATGCTCGATCATCCCGGTGACGACCGGCTGCAGCGGCGTGCGCTCGGGCCACGGCGACAGGCCGAGCATCTCCTGCAGTTCCGCGCGGCGCTGGGCTTGTACGGCCTCCCAGTCTTCGCGGGTCTTGATCGAGGCGAGGCAGGCGTCGCTCACCTGCGTCGTTCGCTCGCGGAAGTACTGCTTGAGGAGTGCATCGCCTGCCGCCGAGGAAAACTCCTGGGCCAAAGCGGGTCCGGTCAGGCACACAAGACCCAGCAGCCACAACATCCACCAACGAACCATCACGACCAACTCCACGTCAAAGCATGAGGGAAGTTTGAAACGTCCCGACAGCTTAGTGTGTCTGACGCGCCGTCGCCAATTCGGGGAGCGAAGTGTTGTTGCAGCCTCAATCCACGTACAGGAACTCATTCGAGTTCAACAACACGTGGCAGATGTCAACCAAGGCCGGGTCGAGGTTCTCGGCGCCGGCGGGGGTGAGGGTCCACCCTTGGACGGTATCGGCCAGTGGCTGGTTGTCGGCTGTGAAGGACCAATGCGTCAGTGGCGGCGACGTTCGCTGATCAAGTGGCAGCGCCAATTGATCAAGCGGCAGCGCGGCGGGGGTGATCGTCACGTCAGCGAGCTGACCATCCCACACGTGTCGCGCCGATCCGACGCGTCCGCCCACGATGAGCGGAACGCCGGTGGTTCGATAACCGCTGATGACCTTGTGCTTCTGAAACGCCGTGCGTTCCTCACCAGTCACGCTGTCCACGACGCGGAACAGAACTCCAGATTCCGACGTGTCACCAATGTGGACCGAAACACTCACACGATAGGGATGGTTCAGTTCCAAGAGCAGTCCCGAAGGAATGACCTCGTAAGAAATGGCGCCGGACTCCGTTAGCCCCACAAGCTGCAGAATCAGGTTCTTGGGCGTGTAGGCAGATTTGGTGCTCGTGACTCCCAGTGACCAACCAGCATGCGACGTTTGACTGTCCCATTGCGAGGCGATGGTGCGGACCGTGGCATCGGGATAGAGCGTTTCCAGTCGCACCGTTGCTTCGAGAGTGAAGTCTTCGGAGGGCAGACTGTCGCGATCACCCAGTTCAAGCGGTTCGCCATCCCCCTCACCCAGCCACACACCAACGCGATCAAGTTCGGGGATGTTGGCCAGTTTGACCTTGTCCGTCACATCCTGACCAGCGGTGGACTCCATGTACTTCATCAACACTTCGAGTTCCTGCGGCTCAGGTTCGCGTGAGAACAAAAGATCGTAGGCCAGCCGCAGTCGAGATTCCGTTGATCCCACGAGGTCGTTGCTGATGCGGCGGGAGAGCGCCTGTGCCCGCTTGATTGCCAGATCGCTGTTGATGAGCAGCAGAGCCTGAGTTGGTGTGGTGGTAATGTTGCGATCCCCGACGCTGCGCATGCGGTCGGGGAAGTCGAGTACGCTGAGCAGCGGATCAGGACGATTCCGCATGACCTTGGTGTAAACAGAGCGGCGCCGTGATCCGGCGGCATCTTGCGAGGGGCCACCACTGGCGGTTTCGAGTTCTCCCGTCACCGCCAGCATCGCATCCCGAGCTTGTTCGGCGGTGAGTCGCTTAAGTGGAGCGCGCCACAGCAGCCGATTCGCGGGGTCCACCAATTGGGCCGCCGGATTCGAGACCACCGCCTGTTGACGGAATGTGCGGGAAAGCACGATCTGCCGATGTATCCACTTCAAACTCCAACCATGATTGACGAACTCGGTCGCCAGCCAGTCCAGCAATTCAGGATGCGACGGCGCTTCGCCGAGATGTCCGAAGTCACTCGGCGTCGCAACAATGCCTGCCCCGAAGTGTTGCTGCCAGATGCGGTTCACGATCACGCGAGTCGTCAGCGGATGGTCGGGCCGGGTGAGCCAGTTGGCCAGCGCGGTCCGACGCCCGGACGACTCTGGCAATTGCGGCAGCAGATCGGTGCTCAGCGGTTCCGGCTCGAAGATGGTCAGGAATCCCGGTTCCACCTCGCCCAGCCGTCGCTTACCCGGAATGAAGACCGGTGGAGGGTCGAGCGGATAATCCCGTACGGCGAGTCCGACCGGCAGTGACTTTGGCTTGAGGGTATCGAACTTGGCAAGTTCCGCCTTCAACTCGTCCCAGGTCTTCTTCTCTTCTCCCTTGAATTTCGAGGGGAGCTTGGCGAGGTTGTCGCGGACCTGATAGTACACGAGCTTGCAGATCTGTTGCTCGTAGGCCGTCCGTTCCGCATCCGGCTTGAACCACATGTTCTGGACCTCTTCGGGGAACATCTTGGCCATGGAGTCGGACAGGCTTTGGCGATGCTTCGTCTCCATCTCATCGAGCTTTGCCCGGACTTCGGCAGTTGCCTCCTCCCACTTCGCTTGTGCGG
>JAGQQB010000463.1 GCA_020426425.1 Planctomycetaceae bacterium
GACAGGTCAGCGCGACTCTCACGGGACCCGGATTACGGATCGTGATGTTCTTGGAGAGGACGACGGTGGGACTCGCGACTGGTTGCGGGACAGGGACTGAAATCTTCTCTTCCCCCACGTCGAGCGTGAACTCGCAGGCTGCCTTGGCCGAGAGCATCAGCCGCACCTGCATCTGGCCGGGCTGCTTCAGCAAGATGCCCCACTCTGCCGTCTCGCCAGGGTTCCAACCATCAATGGACAGGAACGCCTTGCCGCCATTGAGCTGGTCGACATCGACCGTGTTTCCTGACCCTTTGGCGGTCAGACCGAGCGTGGGGAAAAACGCTTCGTTGGGGGTGAGATACAGTTTTCCATCGCGAGTCGTTTGCCCTTTGAAGAACTGTTCTTTTTCGCCGGGGACCGGGATCGATTCAATCGCAGTTCCGAGTTGGCCCACGTTGGCTGGCACAGGATCGGCCGCGTGTGTGCTTGCCAGCATCGTCAGTAGCGACGCGATCCAGACGAAGAGCGAAACACGGGTACGATCAGGTGATGGGAGCAGCATGAAAGCGAATGACGTTCGAGGGTCGCGGAGTAGTTCACCTATGGAGCGATTTGGGGGAACACCCTACACCAGAATTTCATGCAGCACCTCGCGATGTTCCACACCAGTGAGGCGGAATTCGAGACCCTGGCGACGAAAGGTGAGGGCTTCGTGATCAAGGCCCAGACAGTGCAGGATGGTGGCCTGCAGATCCTGGACATGGACGGCGTTCTCGACCGGATGAAAACCAAACTCATCAGTCGCGCCGAGCGTGACGCCGGGCTTGATGCCGCCGCCAGCGAGCCATATTGAAAACGCCTGCGGATGATGATCGCGACCCAGCTTGCGGCCGAGCGCCGCGTTCGATTCGACCATCGGTGTGCGTCCGAACTCGCCCCCCCAGACGACAAGTGTTTCGTCGAGCAGACCACGTCGCTTGAGATCCTGCACCAGTGCCGCGCTTGCCTGATCGGTGATCTTGCAGTTGTTCTTTACATTCCCTTCCACGTTGGAATGGGCATCCCAGCCAGCGTGATAGATGTTGATGAACCGCACGCCCCGCTCGACCATGCGGCGGGCCAAGAGGCATGCACGAGCGAAGGAGGGCTTCGCCGGATCACAACCATAGAGTTCGAGTGTCTCCTGAGTTTCGCTGGAGAGATCCATCAGTTCGGGCGCCGATGTTTGCAGTCGCGCGGCCATTTCGAATGCGGCGATGCGGGCAGCGATTTCGGGATCGCCACGCTGATCGAGCTGATGCCGGTTCAAGTCTCCCAGGACCTCGAACGTCTCACGCTGCACGACCTCGTCAAAGCCCTGCGGACTGGAGACATTGAGGATCGGATCCCCCTGACTGCGGAGCAGTACGCCGGAATACTGGGTGGGGAGGAACCCACTCGACCACAACGCCGCTCCACCGCTCAGTCCAGCACCAGTGCTGAGCACCACGAACGCTGGCAGATTCTCGGTTTCGCTGCCGAGTCCATACGTCACCCAGGAACCCATGCAGGGGCGACCGGGTTGTGAGAAGCCCGTGTTGAACAAGATTTGCGCCGGCGCATGATTGAACTGGTCGGTGTGCATCGACTTGATGATGCACACGTCATCTGCGACGCGGGCCAGATGCGGCAGCGCGCTGGAAAGTTCGGCGCCAGACTCACCATGTCGCGCGAACTCAAACCGGGGACCGAGGACTGCGGCATCGGGCCGGATGAACGCATATCGCTGGTCCCCAATGACCGACTTGGGAAGCGGTTGCCCTTCCAGCTTGGTTAGTAGCGGCTTGTGATCAAACAGTTCCAACTGGCTCGGCGCGCCAGCCATGAACAGATGGATCACCGCTTTAGCTTTCGCCGGCGCGTGACTCGCAAGCGGTTCTGCCGCAGCAATTTGCGAAACGGCTGGAGCCATCAGTCCCGCGAGGGCCATGCGTCCCAGTCCGACACGGCAATCCTGCAGGAATTGACGCCGGGCCAGTGAATGATTGGAGAGTAGAGGCGTCATGGTTGGGGCATCTCCGGGGAAAAGTCGAGACAGCCCCAAGTGCTCTCCGACAGGAAAGAACTTGAACTCGGCTGCAACACTTCTCGCAACAAAAGTGAGGTAACCCGAAGCGTCAGCGAGGGAAGGTCTCCAAGCCTGCTGACGTCCGGTCCCTCGCTGTCGCGTCGGGTTACGTTGTCGTCTGAGACACGCTACTGCTGCTGTCCCTTAGTCAGTTCCATGAACGCGGTTTCCAGATTCACATCTTCTTCGCGGAACAGCGTCAAACGCAAGCCATTCTCGATGAGCACCTGGGGGAGCTGACTGTAATCTTCGGTGCCCGGCTTGAGCGTGACCTTGAATCGGGGCGGAATTGGCTTGGTGGGCGGTTCCCCATTGGCAGGTGTGGTTTCGCCGGGCTTCTTGGTCACGACGGTTGTCTGCGTTTCCAATGAGGCAACACAGTCCTGTTGTTCAAGCAGTTTGGCCGCGCGATCGTGATCGTCCTTGACCCGCACGTAGAGGATGATCGCCTGACGCGCCTTCCGCATCACTTCGTCCACGTAGTCGTCTACCAGCATTTTTCCTTTTTCAATGATCCCCACACGCGTACAGACATCGGCCAGTTCCGGAAGAATGTGACTGGAAACGATGACGGTCTTGTTCAGTTCACCCAGCCGCTTGAGCAGTCCCCGCATTTCGATGCGCGCCCGAGGGTCGAGACCGCTGGCCGGTTCGTCGAGCAACAGCACTTGCGGTTCATGCAGCAGCGTGCGTGCGAGGCCGACGCGCTGAGTCTGCCCGCGCGACAGCTGACTGACCATCGCGTCGCGTTTGAACGACATATCGACGAGTTCGA
>JAGQQB010000464.1 GCA_020426425.1 Planctomycetaceae bacterium
TCGAGAAACTGCTCGCCAATCAGAAACGCCTCGGCCAGTCCACGCGGCTCGGCTTGCTCCGCATATTGAAACGTGACGCCCCAGTCGCTGCCATCGCCCAGAAGCCGCCGATAAAGCGGCAAGTCGACCGGCGTCGAGATGATCAGAATCTCCCGAATGCCCGCCAACAAGAGCACACTCAATGGATAGTACACCATCGGTTTGTCGTAGACGGGCAGCAACTGCTTACTGACGACCGTGGTCATCGGATGCAGTCGCGTTCCGGCTCCGCCGGCGAGGATGATCCCTTTGCGTGGTTTGGACATTGCGGCGTTGAAATGTTGAGGCGTTGAAACGTTGAGGCGTTGAAACGTTGAGGCGAGCGGAGGGCGTTAGCCCTCTGGCCAATGAGCGTCGAGCGTCTACGGTTGAACGTTGGTGGTCGTAATCATGGCCCTAATTCACAGGCCACCAGGCGTCGAGTTCCTTGCGTAGCTTGGCGACTCGGTCGGGCTGGTCTGTGGCGAGATTCTGCTCTTCGTGCGGATCGGCGGCGAGATCGTACAGTTCCAGCGGCGCCTTCGGCTCCCGGCCTGGATGTGGCACGATCAGTTTCCAGTTGCCGTCGATGACCCAGCGGAAACGCAGACTCGCGACAGGATTGTTCATATCCTGAATGTCGTGCTCCAGGATTTCACCGAAGATCGCTTTGCGGTTGGCGACAGCAGCGGCATCAGCCAGGTTGATGCCCGGCAAGTTTTCCGGCACCTTGGCGCCGATCTCGGCCAGCACTGTGGGAACCAAATCGATGGAACTGGCGAGATGTTCGGTGTCCATCTTCGGTTTGATGTGGCCAGTCCAGCGAACCATGATCGGTGTGCGTGTCCCGCCATCGTACTGGGATCGCTTGGACTTGGGGGCATAGCGGCTCGCCTGGGTGTCGTTGATCCAGCCGTTGTCGGTGACATACAGCACGATCGTGTTCTCGGCGAGTTTGTGATCGTCGAGGTAGCCGAGCAGTTCGCCGCAGGTTTCGTCAAACCACTCACACATGGCCCAGTATTTCGCCACTGGCAAGTGCGGTGTCTTGCCCTTGTACTTCTCCAGCAATCGTTCTGGTGGATTGTGGGGCGTGTGGGGCAGGAAAGGTGCGTAATAGACAAAGAATGGTTTCTGCTCCTGCTGTGCCATGTCCATGAAATCGAAGACCGGTTTCATTCCCTGGCGACCAATTGTCAATCCGTCGTCCCCATGGCGGCCACCCTTGGTGCGATCACCATGCGTCATTCCGTGCGTGAATCCGCCGCGCGAGAAGTGCCCTTCCCACCACTTGCCCGATTGATGCGACAAATAGCCACCGTGTTCAGTCAACAAATCCGCCAGTGTCGCTTCATCGTCAATGTGTTCGATGTATTTGTTGCGGATCGCCAGATAGCGAGGATCACGGAAAACCGCCCCCTTTGGCATGTCCTCCAGTTTCGGCGGTGGCGGTGGATCATTGCCGACGATCCCATGCTCGTGTGGATAGCGGCCAGTGACGATGGTCGTCAGCGACGGACGGCACAGACTGTCCGGCACGTAGCCCCGCGTGAAGGTCAGCGACTCCCGCGCCAGTCGATCGAGATGCGGCGTCTGAATGTGAGGATGCCCCATAAAGCTGTAGTCACCCCATGCCTGATCGTCGGAAATGATCATCACGACGTTTGGCACCTCAGCGGCACTCACGAACTGACCCCACAGGGTCAAGATTGCGACCAAGGGAAATGCGAGTCGATTCATTCCATATCCTTTATGGCTTTATTGGCTGACAGTCGTGTTCGGGTAATCGTTGGAATCTCGTTCGAGGGGCGTTCGGTAACGGCGTCGTCCGGGAATTCGGGCAACTGCGTCCCTTGTGGTCGAGACAGGATCGAGAACGTAGCAGTTTTGCTGGCGTTGTTCACGGCTATTGGGCGAAGTTTGGCTGGAGATGTTGCTGAGCGACGTCGACCAGATCGACTCGCTCTGCTCGCCAGCTACTCTTCTGTGGCAATGCGCCCTCGTCGCTCATCATCCCACGATGGCAGCGGTTGATCGACCGGCACTGGCTGATGCTCGACTTCGCCAGTCACCGTATCCCAGATCGCGACGGTCGGAGCGCCGTACGTCCAACCTGAGGTCTCGCCGGGATTGATCCAGAGTCGATTCTCGTCATCGCGAAACGTCGTCGGTTTGTGCGTGTGGCCAAAGATCGCCGCGTCGAACGGTTGCTCGTACCCTCGCAACTGCCGCTGCATATGCACGATCACCACGCGCGTCCCATCAGGCAACGTGAATGCCGCTGGTGCCTCTTCGAGCTTGCCAATCAGCGAAAACCCGGCCAGCAATCCCGGCTTGTTCCCTTCGTTATCCCCAAAACAGCCCCACAGCGGACAGTTCAGCTTGCGCAGCGGCGGGACAGCGAACGTGGAGACAAGATCACCAGCGAATAACACCAGTTCACATTCCGCCTCGTTGAATAGAGCGACCACACGACGAATGTTGTCGAGGTGATCATGCGAATCTGAGAAAATGCCAACGCGCATGGGAGGGAATGAGGGTGCAGGAGCCGACCAGACGGCGTCACTCTACTCCCGACACCGACAGATCGCCACCGCAATCGATGTGAGGAGTTAGGAGCTGGCAACGCCAGGACACGCAACGCCACTCGTCCCTGACTCCTACCTCCCAACTCCTAGCTCCTCTCGAAGCGTGCCATCGAAGGCGACATTCTCTACCATGCCCGGCCTGACACCATCATTGCATTTGCCCAATGTCCTCCATGTTTGCTCCTGTTGAAGACCAGCTCGCGATTCTGCGTCGTGGGATTGAAAAGATCGTGCCTGAGGTGGAACTC
>JAGQQB010000465.1 GCA_020426425.1 Planctomycetaceae bacterium
ACTTACTGCTGAAAGCTGAAAGCCGACCGCCAAATTCCCACCCCGTACGGTTCACAAACGGGGCAGAATCATCGACACTACTGGATATCACCGGTGAGTAGTCCTACCGGCGGCGCATGCAGTGCCGTTTCAGAGAGAGAACCATCCAAGGAGAACTTCATGTCTGATTCATCTCGTCGAGATTTTCTGAAGACCTCGTCGGTCGCCGCACTGGGGGCGACGGCGCTCGGGGCCTTGTCGAGCGGGGCATATGCCGCTGGGGAAGACACCGTGAGCATCGGTCTGGTCGGCTGTGGTGGTCGCGGCACCGGAGCCTGCGCTCAGGCACTGAAGTCCCCCGGCAAGGTGCGACTGGTCGCGATGGGAGACGTCTTCCGGGATCAGCTCGATGGATCGTTGCGGAATGTGGAACGGAACGTCGAAAAGGACGACACCGCCGAAATCGCCGTTGCCGAAGAAACCAAGTTCACAGGGTTTGATGCGTACAAGCAGGTGATTGATTCCGGGATCGATGTCGTCATCCTGGCGACGCCCCCTGGCTTTCGTCCGATGATGCTCGAATATGCCGTCGAGAAAGGCGTGAACGTCTTCATGGAAAAGCCAGTCGCGACCGACGCGCCTGGCGTCCGCAGCGTGCTGGAATCGGCTCGCAAGGCGAAGGAAAAGGGACTGAAGATCGGGGTCGGCCTGCAGCGTCACCATCAGGCACCGTACATCGAAACCATCAAGCGGATTCACGCTGGTGAAGTGGGCGACGTTCGTGCCCTGCGCGTGTACTGGAATGGCGGCGGCGTGTGGGATCCCCGCAAGACCCGCGAAGAGTGCAAGACCGAAATGGAGTATCAGCTCCGCAACTGGTACTACTACAACTGGCTGTGCGGCGATCACATCTGTGAGCAACACATCCACAATCTCGACATCGGCAACTGGGTGATGAGCAAGGACGGGAACCTGCAGTTCCCCGTCAAGGCAAACGGCATGGGCGGTCGCCAGGTGCGTATCGATCCCAAGTACGGCGAAATCTTCGACCATCACGCCGTCGAGTACACCTACGCCGACGGGACCGTGATGATGAGCCAGTGCCGTCACATTCGCGGTTGCTGGAACAGCGTTTCCGAAGCCGTCCATTGCGAAGATGGCATCGTGAACCTCGGCGGCATGGGGCGTGACAGCTTCAAGATCAACCGTTTCGATGGCACCGTCGCCGAAGTGAAGGCCTCGGGTAAAGACCCCTACCAGCAGGAGCACGACGATCTGTTCGGAGCAATTCGCGAAGGCAAGGAATACAGCGAAGCCGAATACGGAGCGATGAGCACGATGACCGCCATCCTCGGCCGCATGTGTACCTACTCCGGCAAGGAGATCAGCATGAAGGACGCCCTGGAAAAGGGTCTGGGGATCATGCCTCCGAGCCTGGAATGGGATGCCCAACTGCCAAACGCCCCAGATGCCAACGGCGTGTACGCTGTGCCGGTCCCAGGCGTGACGAAGGTTCTGGGTTAGTGCGATCTGCGGCGCGGATCGAGTTGGCTTGCACATTCGATCCGCGCCAGTGTCGCACGATTCTCCGAATCGTGCCGAGTCCTTGAGTGACGTCAAGCCGCATGACGAAGCATCGTCATCACACGGAACTCCGCCGAGTTGACAATGGGGAGCGCGAGTTCCCTGTGTTGAGGAACGCCCCCGGTGAACGACGCGATCCTCTCTGAAACGAATCTCAATCCGCAGTACGACGATGCAGCATGCTGGTTCGTGCTGCGGATTGTTTCTTTCCACTGGTCCTCCAGCCGCGCTCCAGCGACATGACACAGCCCACTCCGGAAATGGACCATCGCGGCGCGGAAGATCGCGACACCATTCCTCCCAGCATGGACCCGCACGAAGGTGCCGGGATTCAGGAGCCGCCGCGTTCGTGGTGGGGGACGATGGCCCAACTCGGGCCGGGACTCATCATCGCGGGCAGCATCGTCGGCTCGGGCGAGTTGATCGCCACCACCAAGACCGGAGCGCAGGCGGGGATCTCGCTCTTGTGGCTGATTGTCATCGGCTGTCTGATCAAAGTCTTCGTGCAGATTGAACTGGGCCGACACACCATCACGCGCGGTGAGACGACCCTGTCGGCGCTCAATCAAGTCCCCGGTCGCATTGGGCCGGTCAACTGGATTCTGTGGTTCTGGCTGGCGATGATGGCTGCCAGCCTTGCGCAGCTGGGGGGCATTGTCGGCGGAGTCGGGCAATCACTCGCCCTCGCCTGTCCGCTCACCGGTGACTACAAAGAAGCCATCGCAGTCCCATCCACGAAGGAACTCCAGTGGCTGCTCGACTGGCAGGCCGACCTGAGCACGCCGGACACTCCGAGGTTTGCGGCATTGCCCGAGGAGCGCCAGCGGCGAGTTCGCAACGGAGTCGAGCGGCTCGAAAAGCAACTGGCCGATCTCGGTGAGCGCGGGACCGCCGCCGTACAGACCATACGCGATGGCGGCTCCATTCCTGATCCCTGGACGATGGACGACCGCTACTGGGCACTCGCCGTCGGCCTCGTGACCATCGCCCTGCTCTACAACGGGCGCTACGGCATCATTCAGAGCCTCTCGACCGGACTCGTCGTGCTGTTCACGTTCATCACCATTGGCAATGTGATCGCCCTGCAGTCGACGCAGCAGTGGAGCCTGAGCATGGCCGACTTTGTGCGCGGCTTCTCGTTCGGTTTTCCACCCGGCGACGATCCCTGGACTCCGCTGACAACCGCCCTGGCGACCTTCGGCATCATCGGCGTCGGGGCAACAGAACTGATTACCTATCCATACTGGTGCATCGAGAAAGGTTACGCGAGGTTCACCGGCGAATGGAGTG
>JAGQQB010000466.1 GCA_020426425.1 Planctomycetaceae bacterium
CTTCCGGCCCGACATCAGCTCCATGTTCGATCGCGAACTCGAAGAGGGCATGAAAGGCGAACTGGCCCGACGAGGTGAGAACCACGCATTGCGGCTCACGCTGGACGAACAACTCACCTTGCCCAGACTCGAAAGCCGCTCCCAACTACTCACCGCACTCGACCGGGTCCGGCGCGAGGTCGATGCCTCCGGCATGATGAAGGCGATGGATCAATTTCATCAGCAGGCGGCAGGCATCTTGACCTCAGGACGACTCGCCGAAGCCCTCGACCTCAGCCGCGAAGATCCCGCCAACATCGCCCGCTATACCATGACGCGGTCCCTCGCGGGTGAGCAGTCCTCCACATCGGAAGGCCCCGACTCGCCGCGAAAACTACTGCTCGCTCGACGACTGATCGAAGCCGGTGCCCGGATGGTGAGTGTCTCGATTAGCGACTTCGACACCCACTCCAAGAATTTCCCCCGCATGCAGAATCTGATGCCAATCGTCGACCATGCCCTGGCGACCTTCGTCGCCGACCTGAAAGAACGCGGGATGCTCGACGATGTCCTGATTATCGCCTGGGGCGAATTCGGACGGACGCCCAAGGTCAACTCCAGCGGCGGCCGCGACCACTGGCCTAAAGTCGGCCCCTGTCTGCTCGCCGGTGGTCGGCTCCCCGGCGGACTCGTCATCGGCGAAACCGACCGCACCGCGTCGGAAGTAACCTCGCGCCCCGTCACCTACAAAGACATCTTCACCGTTCTGTACCGGCACTTGGGCATCGATGCCCGAGGCATCACCCTCACCGATCCCCAGGGGCGCCCGCAATACATCCTCGACGAAGGCGCAGTGCCGCCGGAACTGGGGTGAAGTCAGGACAGACCTGACTGCAATTGTCGTAGATAGCTCCGCAATCCAACGCCGGGTGCCACCATTCCCCAACAGAGGTTGCAGTCGTTCAGGGAGGCAATAGCTTGGCAGCCCCAGATGCGAATTGGTGAGTGACCGCTGCCCACCGTGTTGTGGAAACGCAGAGAATGGCGCAAGCGGGGCTGCGCTAACGGCATGTCCCAGCAATGCGAACAGGCCAGCAGATAGTGAAATCTGCTGGCCTGTGACCGTGAAAATCGGGGCGACACGATTCGAACGTGCGACCTCCTGCTCCCAAAGCAGGCGCTCTAGCCAAGCTGAGCTACGCCCCGGTGGCGGGGAGTGTAGGGAACACACTCGCGGCCGGTCAATCTTCGGACAACAGGATTCTCAAACTGGTTCGGGAGTTTGACCGACTTCGGCGAAATCTGCTTTTTGGCCTGCGAGACGCGGCATTTCCCCCTTGTGGCGAACCTGACAAGTCAGTGACTATCAATCTGTGGTTCTTGGAGATCGTGAACTGTACAGTGCAACGGCGTCCTCCTCGTTCCGTTTGGAGTCCTGGACGAAACTTGTCGCATCCTGTTCCCGATCGATTTCATGCGCTACCAGCCCACAATTGCTCTCCTGCTCGGAATTCTGCTGACCAGCGTCCTCGCCGCCCAGGAGCCGTCGCGATCAATTAGTGGCATCTATCCACACCTGGCCTACTTCAATAATGAGAACGAATGCGGTACCGGGGCGGTAGTGCCATGGGCCGGGCAGCTTTGGGTCGTGACGTACGCTCCGCACTCGCCGCGCGGGTCCAGCGACAAACTGTATGAGATCACCTCCGACTTGGAGCAGATTGTTCGTCCGGAGAGCGTTGGGGGCACGCCTGCCAATCGGATGATCCACAAGGAGTCGCAGCAATTGTTCATCGGACCGTACGCGATCGACGCGGAGGGCAACGTGCGCGTGATCCCTTACGACACGATGTTCGGCCGCCCCACCGGCACAGCCCGGCATCTGTTCGATGCGGAGAACAAGGTCTATGTCGCCACGATGGAAGAAGGGATCTACGAGGTCGACGTGCACACGCTCGCCGTCAAAGAATTGTGGCGGGATGAGCAACTTCCCGGCGGTAAGAAGTCCAACCTGCCGGGGTATCACGGAAAAGGCTTCTACACGGCACAGGGGAGGGTGGTGTACGCGAACAATGGGGAACATGGCCGCGAAGCGCAACAGCGTCCCGACATTCCCAGCGGAGTGTTGGCAGAGTGGGACGGCAAGGCCGATGCCTGGCAGATTGTCCGCCGAAATCAGTTCACGGAAGTAACCGGCCCAGGCGGCATCGAAGGGAATTCTGCCCCCGAGACCGATCCCCTGTGGTGCGTCGGTTGGGATCATCGTTCGCTGATTCTGAACCTGCTGGAAGACGGAAAGTGGACCAGCTACCGACTCCCCAAGAGCAGTCACTCGTACGATGGTGCCCACGGTTGGAATACCGAATGGCCACGAATTCGCGACATTGGCGAAGACGATCTGCTGATGACGATGCATGGCGCGTTCTGGCGATTCCCTCGCGATTTCGGCACAAAGCACTCCGCCGGGATCCGTCCGCGCAGCAACTATCTCAAGGTTGTCGGCGACTTCTGTCGCTGGCAGGACCGCATTGTGCTGGGCTGCGATGACACCGCCCGCAGCGAGTTCCTCAACAAGCGTAAACTCAAAGGGGGCGTGATCCCCGCCGGTCAGTCGCAGTCGAATCTACGGTTCCTCGCGCCGAGCGAACTCGATCAACAAGGGCCGGTGCTGGGTCGAGGAGCGGTTTGGTTGAACGATGATCTCGAACAGAATTCGATCAGCGATCCATTTCTGCTGAGCGGGTACGACTACCGCACGTTGATCCTGTTTCAGACGGGCGCTGGTCCGAATGAGTTCCCCATCGAAATCGATCGGAAAGGAAATGGAGACTGGCAGACGTACCAACATGCCGAGGTCAAGGGGCTGAATCG
>JAGQQB010000467.1 GCA_020426425.1 Planctomycetaceae bacterium
TACGCCTTCGACGCCAGCTTGGAGAGGTTCTGAAACCCGGTGCGGTTCATCGCCAGCAGCGTGAGATGAAACGCCGCCTCCTTGAGCCGACTCGCACTCCGGTCCGTCCGATGCCCCGGCGCAATGTACGCCTCATACCCCAAAATGGGGTTCACATCTTTCCCCTTGCACGTCTGGTAAAACTCGAGCGCCCCGTACAAATTCCCGTGGTCGGTGATCGCGCAGGAGTTCATCCCCAGCGCCTTCACCTGATCCACCAACTCCGGAATCTTGCTTGCCCCGTCGAGCAGCGAGTAGTGGGTATGACAATGCAAATGGGCAAACGGCCGAGACTCGCTCATGGCTCTCCATAGCAGGCTGGGGACGGCAGATGTCGGTTTGAAATTGCTTCGATTCGCAGTTTACTCGATCAGGCCCCAAGAATCGAATTCAGCGTCACGCAGCCGACGCTTCAGAAAATGGTTCCATCCTCATGACTCGGCATTCTCGGTAGCGGTGGTGCCAATCCATTGCAGGACATCCGCTAGACGTTGAGCTGTTTCACTGTTGGATACGGCGATGGAAACGGCTTCACCTTCCAATACGCGATCAGTACATCGCTTGGCCTGCGCGAGATTGAGCGACGCATGTTCGCAGATGGCTTTCGCCATACTGATCTTCTGAAGGCCAGCACGCCCCCCCTAAGATTCCAACTATTGGCATCAAGGATGAGTTCGGCTCCGGTGGCACCCTCAGTAGCGAAGCGATGGGTCAACCTATGAAGAACGGAGGTGATGTCGGTGACGATTTCGTAGGGCGCGAGGCTGCGTCGCATCAAGACTCTGCATCGAACTCGGGAGCCAGACGCACCAGTCCTCGTCGATGCGCCCCGTGCGTTACTCGCCCCAAGCGTAATGCAGGCACTCGCCCACCGTAAAGGATGCGGCGTTGGCCAGGCAGATCACCAAGCCATTGCGGATGCGCGTCGGTTGCTCCGGTTTCTCGAAGGCCCAAGAGAACAGCAGGATCTCGATGAGGACAGCCACGGGCTCGACAGTCAGCAGAAATGGCAACCGGCCCATCGCTCGCATGAGCAATAACGGAAGGGCCATTGCCACCAGCGGGTAAGTGCAGCATGTGAGCGTGATACCTGCGGTCATCCGGTCCTTGAACCGATGCTCTTTCGAGAGGCCCACCAGCAGGACCAGGGTCTCGATGGCGACGGAGAGGCCGAGTCCTTGCGGAAACTGTTGAAGCAGTTCATGCAGCAGTTCTGCGTCGCTCATGTTCGCCAGCCTCGAATGACGAAGGGGATTTCCGCGAGTACATGCACAATCGCGACGGTAAAGTAGATCTGTCGCACGAGCAGATAATCGACAAGCAGCCCGCCCCACAACGCGACGCAGAGCAGGCTGCACAAAGCAAGCAGCGCTGGAACGATGTACGCCCAGGTTTGCGATCGTTTCATCAGCGGCACTGCAGCCAGAGACCAGGCGGTCGCGCGGTAACTGAGTAGTGGGATCGCCACGATCCAAACCGCGTAGTGCAGCAGTTCCAGAAACGCATGTATCGCGATCGATTGCGTATTGCTGATCCACGGGATGACACCTGCACCGGCATGCCTGGCGAGCGTTTGGCTCATTTCATTCGACGACGAAACGGTTGCTGAATCGAACGGTAGACAGCACAGCGCGATGAGCAAGACCGGCAGCAGTCCCAGCGTCATCATGACCAAGGGTTTCCACTGCGGTCGTCTCCGCCGCAATTCCTGAGTCAACACACAGAACCCAATGCAGGGATGCAGGTAGACCAGTGCCACACTGAGCACGTACGGAAACAACCAGACACACGCCACCAAGAGCAGTGCGGGCGGCAGCCAAAGCAATCGGGAGGTCCAGTCACTGCTGTCGGCGTTCATAATCAGCAGGCTCGCCCCCCACAGCACCACGCCTGTCAGCCACACAGAGAGACTTGTCGCGGTCGTCCATCCGCTCCAGACCAGCACGATGCTGGTGACGGATAACAGCAGCACTCCGCCGAGGGCGACTGAAAAGTAGGCGGACATTGTTCCCCAGCGCGCCGGCATGCGTTCGAGAAAGAACCGCAGCTCGAACCAATTATGCAAACCGGCAAACAGAAAGACCGTGACCATCGAGACCGTAATCGGCGAACTTGCCACCAGTCCCCAGCAACAGATCACCGCCAGCGGAACGATCCACGCACCCCGCCGCGCACGCTGTGCGGCAGGGACATGCAGCGGACGACTGATAGGAATGCCTTCATTCACTTTGGATCCGTCCCGTCCTCCTCAGATGGTTCGACCGTCTCGACATTCGACACTTTCTCGCCAGTCGGTTCACTCTGCGTCACGTTAGATGCGGCGGGAGCATTCACTTCATCCTCCGCCGGCGCGGGAACAGCATCCATCGGCGGCGGGGTCCAGCGGTAATTCTTGCGGGCGTCACGCAGTGCCCGATTGTGCTCGTCACGGGCAGCCTGCCGTGCCTGCTCGTAGGTCGACTTCGCATTCTGGACACGTTGTGAGTGCGTACCGATTCCCCAAGCGGCACCAGACACGGTCAACACGGTGAGAATCATTAGGCCGACGATGATGCCCCGCGACAGTCGTTGCTGAAGGTGCAACAGCCCAGCGGCCACCGCAATCGCGACCAGCACACTAACCGTTGCGACGCCAATGGACAGTGGCCCTGGACCCGCGGCAGCCTCAAAGTTCGGCACTGGTTCAGTCAGAATCTCGGGTTCGGGAACCCATGGGGCCACATCGGCCAGCAGCGACAATGCAAACGTCCAGTGCATGGCGAGCACCACATGTGAGAGAGGGGTGACAACGAAGAT
>JAGQQB010000468.1 GCA_020426425.1 Planctomycetaceae bacterium
ACCACCATCTGTCGGACTCCCCAGAATTGGTGCTGCAAGCAGCGTTCGATTGTCAGTGGCCGATCGATTGATCATGATGCACGCATCAACTCTGACCCATTCGGGAGCACGCCATGGAATATCAGTTGCTGTCACAGCCAACCTACACAGCGTTGGAAGTGAATCTGAACGTGGGAGAACGCATTGTCGCCGAGGCGGGGGCGATGTCCTGGATGAGCGGCTCGATCCGGACGGAAACGAGTACACGTGGCGGCGTCTTGGCTGGATTGTCGCGGTCACTGCTGACCGGAGAGTCGTTCTTCCAGAACACGTACATCGCCGAAGATGCCCCTGGTGAAGTCGGCCTTGTCCCAGGATCGCCAGGCGACATCGTCCCACTGGAACTCGATGGTGAACTGTTGCTGGAAAAGGGGGCCTATCTCGCATCTGAGGAAGGGATCACCTGCCATTCCAAGTGGGATGGCCTGAAGGGGCTGTTCAACGAAGGGATGTTCGTCCTCCGCGTCGAAGGGACCGGACAGTTGTTCTTCAACTGCTACGGCGCGGCGGAAGAGGTGTATGTCGATGGCGACTACGTGGTCGACAACGGCTATGCCGTCGCCTGGGAACCAACGCTAACCTACAAGCTGACCAAGGCCCGCAAGATTCGGTCGTTCCTGTTCGCCGACCAGTTGATGATGCGGTTCAGCGGCCAGGGACGGTTGTGGATTCAATCGCGTAGTCCCCGCTCCCTTGCCAGTTGGGTGTATCCATTCCGACCACAGAAGAGCAAGAACTGAGAGTGGCACGCGTAGCGGCTCGATCTGGTTGCATCCCACTGTGTGGCGGAGTCGGTCCAGAGGGGAGAATCGACGTTGGCGGAACGAATCTGTCCTGGACGTGTGTTCCCATCGTGTGAAACGCTATGATCTTCTTCATCAGGACGTCCCATTCGTGTCGAGGGTGTTCGGGGAAAGTTCGGAGAATCCATGGCGCGTATTCTCGTAGTTGATGACGGTCTATTGGACCTGAGGATGGCCGGGTCGTTGCTGGAAAAGCAGGCCGGGTGGGACGTGTTGTATGCCCACGATGGCAAGCAGGCGCTAGAGCAAATCGAAACGCATCTTCCGGATCTGGTGGTCACTGACTTGCAGATGCCCGAAATGAACGGGCTGGAACTCGTGGAAGCGATGCGGAATGAGTTCCCACTCATCCCCGCCGTACTGATGACCGGAGCGGGCAGTGAACAAATCGCCGTCGAAGCGATTGAGAAAGGGGCGGCCAGTTACGTCCCCAAGAGTGAACTCGCCGCCGAATTGGTCGACATTGTTTCGCGGCTACTCTCGCTTTCGGAACGGGAACGAGGCGAGCGGCGCCTGCTCAATCATCTCTCGAGCATCGAGTACGTGCTTGACAACGATCTTGAGTTGATTGCTGCACTGGTCCAGAGCCTGCGGCACCACATTCAGGAACGCTGGTTGCTTGATGAAGGACAGTGTTTGCGATTCGCGACCGCGATTGATGAAGCACTGCAAAACGCGTTCTATCACGGCAATCTGGAAGTCAGTTCGGAACTCCGCGAGAACGATGCCAGCGAGTACCGCAATCTGGCTGAGCAGCGTCGGACCGAGGAACCGTATTGTTGGCGCCGGATCTACGTGAAAGCGACGTTTGAACGAACACGACTAACCGTGATCGTCCGCGACCAAGGGCCGGGATTCAATCCCGACGATCTCCCCGATCCGACCTCGCCCGGATACCTGGACCGGCCTTCGGGACGTGGTGTTCTGCTGATGCGATCCTTCTGCGACGAAACGATCTTCAACGATGTGGGCAATGAAGTCACGCTGATCAAACGAATCACTCCTCCTGCCGACGAAACGGTGCTGGATGAAGTCGAGTAGCTGGTGGCGGTTGTTGTGTAGTCTGATTGTGCTGCTGAGTCTGGTCGCCAGCGGACAGGCGCAGCAGGCAGGGGATGTGGTGATCCCGCGCGAGGCCACAACGCTCCGCATTGAACAGCGCGATGTTGCTCCAGTGACCCAGTTTGATCGACTGACCATCGAGCAGGTCAGTGAAGATGGGAACTGGCTGTGGGTTCAAACCTCCAAGGGGGAACGTGGCTGGGTGCGGCGCGGTCTGGTGTTGCCCGTCACTGGTGCGGAGACCACACCCTCGACCGATGCAAAAGTGAACCGAGCAGCAGGTGCAGACGCGACGCGCACGCTGTATCTCGTCGGCTGGCTGGGGGCCGCGCACCTGATGCTGGTCCACGATCATCTGGGAGCGGTGGCGGAACTCCAAGAACTCAACCCAGACGGGGTCGCAGCGAATCGACATCGAGTGAAGGCGCTGCAGTCGCAACTGGAGCAACTGCGTCAGGAAGTGGACCGGCAGTTGGCGACGGACGATTCGCGATCTCTCGTGGCAATTTCAAGGCAGCAGTTGGCTCAGCTACTCGCCGCCGTCAGCCATGAAGCGGAAATGCTGCGCGCCTTGATCGACTTCCCTAGTAGTGAGTCGCGAGCAGCATTCAACGAATCCCGGCGCGTCACGCAGCAGACCATCCAGTCACTCACGCAGCCCATGGAAGCAGACACGCAACCGTAGCGCGGCCCGGAGCTGCACAGACGCAACCTGTGTGAAGGCGGAGATGATCGCCTCGACTGACTGTCTCGCAAAGAACACGTCACAGGCTCGCAATGAACCCGTCACAGGCCATATCCAGAGGCTGCAGCAGCGTGACCGCCTGCAGGCCAATCCATGCTCGCGCCTGCGTTGCTGCGACTTATTGACGTGTGCCCTGAGGCATCAGCGGCGTGCTGTGTTGTGAGCCGCTGGCAGCAA
>JAGQQB010000046.1 GCA_020426425.1 Planctomycetaceae bacterium
TCGATGGCGAGTGTGGGGACCGCCAGTCGCACACCGGCCTTGCGAGTCTCAGGTTCGAGTTCGAGTGTACCAGCGTAGCGGGAGACATCGGTGCTGGTGCCGCCCATGTCGAAGCCGATCGCCGGGAGTGCGTCGGCATGTTGAGCAACTTGCGCGTAACCGATGACGCCGCCAGCCGGGCCGGACAGAATGCTGTCTTTCCCACTAAAGTTCGCGGCGTCGATCAGACCGCCAGAAGAGGTCATCAGCTTGAAACGGCTGCCGGGCGTAAGTCGTTGATGAATACCGTCGACATAGCGCTGAAGCACCGGAGACAAATAGGCGTCGACGACGGTGGTCTCGGCTCGCGGCACCAGTTTGATCACCGGCGCGACATCGCTTGAGCAGCAAACATGCGCGAAGCCGACATCGCGAGCCATCTGTGCGACAAGTTGTTCGTGGATCGGGTTGCGGTAGGCGTGCAGCAGGCAGATGGCGATCGCCTCGATGCCATCGCGTCGCAGTGTCTGCAGATCGCAGCGTACGTGATCGACATCGAGTGGCTCTAGAACTTCTCCGTTTGCTGAGAGCCGCTCGTGAATTTCGACCGCGCGCTCGGCCAGCGCGGTGGGTTTGCGAATGGTTAACGCGAACAGGTCGGGACGTTCTTGCGAGCCGATCTGCAAGATGTCACCAAACCCAGCCGTGGTCAGGAGCGCAGTACGCGCTCCTTTGCGCTCAAGCAATGCATTGGTGCCGCGCGTCGTTCCGAGACGCAGTTCGAGCGGCGGCAGCGACTCATCGAGCCGCAGGCCAAGCAGGCGGCGGATACAGATCAGTGGTGCTTCTTCGTCGCAGAACAGTTCGAAGGATTGCTGAGTGTCGACTTCGCCGAGGGATGAGGACAACAGCAGTTCGCCGTTAACTGTGGAATCGAGTACGGTGGTTTCGGTCGCGATTGTGCTGGCATCGTTGAGCAGCGCGAGTTGCCAACCAGTCCAGAATCCATCTCGAGTGCAAGTCAGCCCTGGATCATGGAGCCGCAGTCCATCGGGTGCTGCTTGGTGCGCGAGGACGCGACCTTTGAGACGACCAGAGCTGAGGGTCTTCCAGGTGTGGAGTTGTCCATTTGGATCGCACGCGACGCAGTCCGTGAACGTACCACCGACATCAATCCAGAATCGCCACATGATTGCTTTGCGTTAAGAGCGTCCCAGGGGGGCGTTATGGAATGGTCGCTGGTCGTGTTGCGACCAGAGGTTGGATCGCGGAACGATCCACGACAATCACTCAAATGTTGCCACTGCGACCGGGATTGGATAACACTATGAGCGCCTGCGCGGCAAGGAACACCAGCAGGGGGCCAAAGACGGCGAGCCAGCCAAGTTGGACAAGCCGTTCGAACCAAGCGCCGGTGCGTTGTCGTACGAGCAGGCGGTTGTCGATACCAGACAGATTGTGTGACTGCAACGCCGCCAAGACTTGTGGTCGTGCCGTTGTGCCAGCAGATTCGGGCAGATCGATCAGGACCGGGGCGGTGGTGGAGGACCAGTTGGTTGCGATCAGCTCGATGTGTCGCTGACCGTTCTCCGTGAGCGCGCCGGTCTCGGTAAATTCTGGCGATGACAGGATGAAGTCCGCCGCCTGGGCGGTGCGCTGTTCGCGATCACGTGGATCCATTGTGCCGGCGACTGCCAGTAACAGGATCGCACCAAACATCGCCCACAGCAGCACTCCGCAACCGATGGCGGACATCTGCGTCTTGAACTGATTGCGTTCGGAGATCTCTTCAAAGTGGACCGGTACCTTGCGTTGTTTGAGCAGGGAGCGCTGCACGCCTGCAAGCAAATGCCCGCAAAGGAGAACATCATTCCAGGAGTCGTCGCTACTTGTGGTTAACGCTTCGTCGAAGCGCTGCAGCGTCGCGGTGAGATCACTTTGCAGTCCGGTGGGGACGTCGGCGTTGGTCCAAGCTTGGGAGGTTTCTCCATCCCACAAGGTCAGTCTCCAGCGCTCGGTGCCGGTGGTTGGCTTGATACGCCACGTCGTCTCTGCCGCATCGGTTCCTGACAGAGTGACCATCCCTTCAGCGAGTTGTTGCTGTTGTTGTCCCGTCCAGATCGCCTGGACGTGCTCCCACCGAGGCTGATGGGAATGCCCCGCCAGTCGCGTCAGCCAATGGACATCCTGAAAGAACCAGTCGAAGGCTTTCTGCTCGGTGATCAATGGAGATGCACAGGGAACTTCGCGTTCGAATTCGACTCGGGACGGGATTGTCGCACCCAATAGGTGTTCCGCGAACTGTTCGAGTCCAGACGAGAAACCTGGGACCAACTTCGTCCGCCGTTCTTCCCACAACGGCATGAGGTCGAACAGTGTCGAAGAGGGGCCGGAACTGGTCGTAACAACCAACACCGGAAGTCCGGTGGAACCGAGTTGTCTCGCAGCGACGAACAGACTTGGGTCGGCGCCACTGAGCAGAACGGAGTCACATTCAGGTGGCGCGGAGATCAGTTCAGGTTGTATGAACGGAAGGGTTTCGAAACCAGGAAACTGATCGCGAACCCGCCCCGCCAGCGATTCCTGCAGCGTCACGATCCGGACCACTCGGTCGCCACGGTCCACGACCGCCTGCATCCAGGGGAGGACCGTGGCATCACCAGCGAGGACGAGGAAGTGACGCATTTCGGACAATGATCAAGGAGTTGTGCGAAATGGTCGCAGGTGAGAACTGGGAATCAAAACCAGCGACCAACGGTCGCTGGTTATTTGGCGATCTGCGTGTTGCGTCGCTGAGCGATCTACGACAGCTGGCCCCAGGCCGTGCGTTAGAACTCGTCCTTATCCCCACTGATTTTCTGTTCCATTTCGTCGGCTGCTTCGACAGCGAAAATGATCGCGCTATGCAGCGTGTCCGCCTTCACGGTCGCGCCAACGTGGGTCACGAAAATCCCCATGTTGCCATCTTTCTGCCAGCCGCCGAGTTTCTTTTGCCGGTTGTCTTCCAGGAGCCGGAGAGCGATCACACCAGGGAAGTCGCCGGACTCCGCTTTGTAGCCGGGGGAGATGATCTCACGAATTTCGAGTTCGCGGTACGTCTCGGTCGCGGACCGAATCCAAACGAGTTGCGAGCGTCCCGAGTCGCCGACTTCGAAGACCATTTTGAAATCGCCATCGTCATCGATCTCATACTTCAGTCCGAGATCGTCGAGCAGCACCCTGACCCGTTGATCGGGCTCGGGCTTCTTGGTTTCCGGGCTGTCACCGATTTGGGCAAACAGCAGGCCGGGGGTCAGGCAGACCAAGGCGGCGACAAGCATCTTCGTGAGGGATCGCATGGCATCGTTCCTTAATTGTCATGTTCGGCGCAATCGGTACGACCGGTTGCTGAGTCGAGTGCATGATAGCACGACGCCATTGGAATGCGAAAACCCTTTCTTTGGCCGGAACTGAGGCTGGTGCGGCTGATGTTTGATGACCGTCCGCACCCTCCCGCGCCGCATCGTGCATCCCTCTGCCTCCCCAATCGCCATCCCCCCGGTCTCACGCAGACGCTACCGAATTTGGCAGCATCGGGTACGAGCCCCATCTGTCAGACCCACCCCAACTGGGGTTGCGGCACAGGCCGCAAGACTTGTGCGGGCTTCCCTGCCTGCCCGATGGGAAGCCCCATGCACAATCGTTGCATTCGGTCCCACCTTGTTCGATCTTTGGATCGGATTCGGAATCATTGAAGAAAGGGAGTTGTGACTTTTTGCCGCTCTGCGCATCGTGAACTAGGGTCGATGGTCGGATGCTGCAAAAACGCAGCATCTGTGTTCCGATTTGCAACGACTGATGACGAAATCCCCCGCCCCAGCTTCGTCGGTTGCTGTGAGTCAGCATTGAGAACAAGGCCGCCCCCGAGAAAGGGACCTTCATGTTTGTTGCTCGTATGAATCACTGGGGAGTTGTTTCCAGACGACAGCTCGTGCTGCGTATTGCATCGTTGTCCCTCGTCAGCCTGATGCTGCTGGGCAATGCGGCAGTCATTGCGCAAGAGGCGACCGTGGCCGCGAAGGCGGCAGTTCAACTCGGTGTGGAGCTCGAATCGCGTCAGCACTGGCGGGAAGCGGTCCATCACTACAAAGACTTCGTCAAACAGTATCCTGACGATGTGGAGTTGCA
The DNA here is from genome assembly GCA_020426425.1 of Planctomycetaceae bacterium. Lineage (GTDB taxonomy): Bacteria > Planctomycetota > Planctomycetia > Planctomycetales > Planctomycetaceae > JACKHO01. Next base: position 4,147 of record JAGQQB010000046.1, read on the forward strand.
ACGCGGCTTGCGCCGGGCGCAGGCACAGTATCAGGTCGAGCGGCGCTACAGCGATGCGACGTTTGTCCAGCAACTCAAACCACTGTCGCGCGAAGCCGCGTTACAGTTGTTCGATGATGTGCTGTTTAACACACAGACGTACTACGTCGAACCGATCAGCCCTTCGTCCCTGGTCGCCCACGGCACCGAAAGTTTGTGGTACGCCTTGGAGAACCAGAAGTTCATCGACGAGAACCTGTTCGGTGCGTCGAAACAGAAACTGCAGGGGCTGCAGCGGAAGATCTATGAGCGGTATTGGAATCGCAACATCACTTACTCTGGGCAGCAACGCCAAATCATCGCCGAAGTGTGCGATCTGTGCTACGCCGAGGTGGGGCTCGAACCGGGTCCGGTGGTGATGGAATACGTCTTCGGCATGCGGAACTGCCTCGACGATTACTGCAGCGTGCTCACGCCGGGTAAGCGGCAGGATCTGTATGGCAACATCAAAGGTGAGTTTGTCGGCATCGGCATTGTGATGGAGGCTGAGTCGGGTCTGGGAATGAAACTGCTCCAGGTGCTCCCTGAGAGTCCTGCTTCGGAACAGGGACTGCAGCGCGGCGATTACATCGTGCGTGTTGATGACCACGACGTTCGCGCCATGAATACCGACGAAGCGGCGAATCTGCTCTCTGGGATCAGTGGCAGCCTTGTGACTTTGGAACTCTCCCGCGAAGGTCGGGCTCAGTACAAAGCCACCTGCATGCGACGGGCGGTTCAGGTGAAGAGCATCCCGGTCGCCAAGATCATCGATTCGACCAACGGCATCGCCTATCTGCAGATGACTGGCTTCCAGCAGGACACCGTGGCCGAAATGGACGCTGCTCTGCGTCAGTTGCAGCAACAGGGCATGAAGTCACTCATCTGGGACTTACGTGGCAACCCTGGTGGGTTGTTGACTGCGGCGGTCGAGGTGCTCGATCGATTCATCGCCGATGGGATCATCGTCGAGACACGTGGTCGGGTGGCCGATCAAAACGTGGTGTACAACGCGCATCGGCCCGGGACGCTGGATGTCCCCCTCGTGTTATTAATTGACGACATGAGCGCCAGTGCAAGTGAAATCGTGGCTGGGGCCGTGCGGGATCACAAACGTGGCACGATTGTTGGTCGCACGTCGTACGGCAAGTGGTCGGTGCAGAGCATCTATGACTTGCGTCTCGGAACGGCGGTGCGGATGACGACGGCCAAGTTCTACTCGCCGAAGGGAACGACTTGGGGTAAGATCGGCCTCCAACCGGACATTGTTGTCCAGGACGGTCCCAAGCAGCCGCCGATCGGTGACGTCGATCCCGAACACGACGCCGACGTGCGTGAGGCCCTGCGTCAGTTACGTGCCAAGGAATACACTCAGCGATGAGTTCCCGGAAGACCAACCCCGCCTATCAACCGCAGTGGCTGAAAGGGCGCGGGTTGAGTCCGACTGCGGTCTGGAGCATCGGTACCGATGGACCGCTGGTCGCGTGCGATCTCTCCCGCGAGACCGGCGAAGTCTGGCTGGCGGATGGATCGCACACGCTCACGTCAGTTGATCGTTCCGGTCAAATCCGGGCAATGACGCAAATTGGTGCTCCGATTCAGACGCTCGTCTGGAGTGATGATGGCAGCGCTGGCGCAGCGATTCTGGCGGAAGACGTCGTGATTCGCCTCGACCGCGAACTGAAATCCCAGTTCACGATCAATTTACCGGACACGTGTCTGGCGGTCGCGATTTCACCGTTCGGGAATCACATCGCCGTTTCGCTCGCGAACGGTATCACCCTGATCTACAACGAGCGCAAGCGGCGGCTGGCGCAGTTTCAAACTGTACGTCCGCTCGCCTTCTCGCGATTTTGCGCGACGGAACCATTGCTATTCGCTGCCGCCGAGCATGGACTGCTCTGCTGCCACGACTTGCAGGGGGGCGAAGTGTGGCAGGAACGGTTGTGGAACAATGTTGGCGGCCTGGAGATTACCGGCGATGCCGATTTGGTCTACCTCGCTGCATTTGCTCACGGCATCGAAGCCTTCGATGGCGATGGCGGACCAGTCGGATCGTATGTGGTTGAAGGAACCGTCAATCGACTCGCCGTGAGCTTTGAACCGCAACGCCTGTTCGCGGGGACCATCGAACGAACACTCTACTGGCTTGATGCAGATGGAGAGATGTTATGGGCAACCAGTCTGCCCGACGATGTCGTCGATCTGCACTGTGATCCTCTCGGCGAATGGGGGATCATTGGACTGCGTGACGAAGGGCTGTTCCGGCTTGATTGGCAGTGAGCCACGAAATCCAAAGCACGAAACTGCCTACCGCTGTTGCAGATACTCTTCGAGCCGTTCCGCCTTACGTTGCAGATAGGGGATATGACGGTTGTTGGCTTCGACGAAGTGCGCCAGCAGGCGCATGTGTTCTTTGAATTCTTCGGTGAACTTGGCGTTCTCCTGGTCCCGCCAGGTGGCACTCAGGGTGTCCAGTTGGCTCGTCAACATGGCCGCCTGTTCACACAAGGTGGTGTTGAATTGCTTGAGCTTGAGGGCGAAAGCACGCAGTTCCTCGGGATTGGCGATTGCCTGGGCCATGGGATGCTCCTGGTCCAAAATCGTTACGGCGATGCGGGTCTGGCTGGACCGTCCGTCAGAACCTCTGATTGATTAAACGGTTCCGACATGCAAACGTCAACCGCTTGGCATTGACGCCCCCGATCATGGCCATGGCCTCTGTTTCGATTCGATACAGCAACTTGACGGCAAGCGAAAAAAAATCGTTACAAGATGATCTGGACGCTGGTCATGTCGACTGGTCCGCGTAGACTTCACTCGTTGTCAGTTTCTAGCCCGCACTGACAACCTCTTGCAGCCGTCGGTCTGGCCCGTCCGACGGCTGCCCTTTTTTTGCGCCCAGGGTTCTTGTGCCAAGCCCGTTGTGAGCGGGTCTCTCTCTCTCGTATCGGGTTCGACCGTCTCATCGAACATCGCGTCCTTAAGGCGTCGGCACGATCCAGTTCCCACTGGGAACGAACGAATTACCGATGTTCTCCAGCAGGCGAATTTCTGCATCGCCGATCGGGTCCAACTGCAACGTTTCGATTGGGAAAGAGTTGCTTCGCAGCGACAGGTCAACCGCGCCATCACCCCAGGTGGAAATGTAGCTCCGTAGCGTCTGATGTTGCTCCGCGTCTGTTGCGAGTTCAATCTGATTGCCGTCGAGCGCGGCCAGGAGCTGTCCGCGCGATTGGATACGGACGGCATCGATTGCGTTTCTGGTCATCCAGTCTGGTGAACCGATTGCGGTGTAATCGATAGAGTTGTTCCGCAGTGTGACGTTCGATTGCGGTTGCGACGCGAGTCCTTCATGGCGGATGAACAAGCCGTCGCCGATCCAGTTGGCAATCGCATTGCCATCGACACGTACGTTTCGCGACGTAGTCATCGCTGCGAGCGATACTGAGATTGCTGGCCCGGCATAAGGTACGTCTCCAGATGGTTCAATCCTGTTGCCAATGATCTCAGCGGAGCCGTTCAAGAAGTCGTGCACCAGAATCGCACCTTCGTTGCCGAACGACCAACCGTTCGACGAAGGGTGCAATTCGTTTTCACGAATCTGTAACGCACCAGAGCTACGGTACAGATTGACCGGCTGCATGGCCTCAATGCTGTTGTTGTGCAGCCGAACATTTTCCGCTTCATACCCGCTGATGCCGTTGGTGGTGGGAGCGACGATTGCGGGCATGAACTCGGAATACATCGCGTCGACGTTGGCGTTCATCATGTACACGGGCCAGATGCCGTAGGAACCATCGAGTTCGCGAATGTCGGTTGCGGCAATTTCGATATCCGCCGTCTGCTGAAGTTGGATTCCAGTCAGGCCTCCACGAATGGTCAGCTGCTGAATGTTGATTTCCCCGCCTCCCGAGATGGAAATCGCGGTGTTGTTGCCATCCCGGATGTGGGTGTTCCGCACTTGGACCTGTTGACTGTCGACCAGTTCAATCGCGGTCCCTTGGGCATGTCGAATACTGATGTCATCGATGACTGCTTGTTGAATCCCTTGTCCAGAGATGGCGGTCGAGCCGCCGATTAGGTCGAGTCCCCGGACTTCGGTGCGATCAGCAAGTTGGACTGTTGGGGGGGAATCGACCAGGAACCACCAGTAAGGCGCGATCGCATCGGCTGCCAGCGGCGTGGGGCTGGCCACATAGAACAATTGCTGATGCTGCCCCGCATGCACCACGGTGGGACGTGAACCGGGAACGACGTAGTCCACCAGATGTCCGGACTGTTCGCCATGCAGTTGAATGCGACTGCCGCCTCCAACCAGCGTTTGCCCCGGCTGCAGCGAGAAGGAGTCGTAGCTGTCCAGATAGAAGACGCCATTCGAACCATCAAGGGCGATCAGGGTCTCGGCCCCAGCCTCCTGGAGTGCGAGCGCGACATCATCGTCAGCTGACAGTTGAATCAGCCGATCGACGGCCGCCCCAGAGGCGGACATCGCCCGTTCGCTGTGCATCATCCGCTGGCTGGAGACAATGTCCATGTCGCGGACCGGGACATCGAGCATGCGGCGGCGCAGCGGACCGAGGCGATCACGTGGCGCGAAGTTCAACGGCACACGGAACCGCAGATAGCCGAACGCCTGTTCATCGCGCACCTGATCCCAGGAGAACTCCGCTCCTCCTTCGAGTCGTGATTGAATGCCGAACAGATTGAAGTCGTACAACCGCAGTTCAAGCCGCGTTTTGGGACCGATCATTTCCCGGTAGCCGGGGCCGCCGGCATCGAAGAAGAAGCCGCCGACGAACCATCGCAGTTCAAGGTGATCATTCTCGCCCCAGTGACCGACGCGGTAACCGGTTTCGAAGTCGACGCCGCCGTACGCGCGTTCGCCAAAGTTGTTCACGACCACGGTTCCGCCGGAGAAGCCCGCCGTCGCGCCGCTGAACTTCTCGCCGTCTTCAGGGATGTAACCATTCACGCGGAAATCCCAATTGAGCGTGAGGACTTCAATCCCGACGGTCGCCTGGCCGAAATTGTTGTTGTTGCGTGAGTGCAGCAGGTCGTAGTAACCGTAGAAGCCAAAGATCCAACCGGCATCCATGAAGCGGCGAAAGCCGAGACCCCAGTTCCCTTCGGCGGCATCGTGATTGTCGATCTGGCCGCGCAAGTCGGCGAACAACAGGTTGTCGCCATCTTGCCAGAGCGGCAGGAAGAGCCGTCCATCACCAAGTGTGCGGTTGTTACCCGGCTTGATCTGAAAGTCCGCGAATGGCTCGAACCAGCCGCAGCCGTTGTTGGTGAACAGCGGATTGTAGCCCTGCGATCCGAACACGCCGCCATCGCAGCGCTCTCCATCACACCAGATGCCTCCGCCAGCGCATGGAGCGGAATTGTCATCAGGCGGCAGGCAAAGGCTGGAAGAGTATGAGGGTGAGTACGTCCCCGGTGGCAGTCCGATCCAGGGTTCGTGCTCGTAGGGCGAGGGGAAACAGGGCTGGGCGTACATGTGCGTCGCATCGGGGACCGGTGCGAGTGGCTGGGGTACCGCTGCTGGGGCAGTTGCCGTCACGGGCGGTGGCGCCTGTTCGGGTGTCGGCGGGATGACCGGCGGCTGGGGAGGCGGCGATGCCGGCATTGGCGTGACCGCCGGAATGGCCGGGTTCATCGGCATGGGGACCGTTGATGTCGCCGGGGGCGGCATCGGACTCTGCATGGGCGTCATCGGAGCGGGCATTGGCCGCATGGGAACTGGCATCGGCGTGGTGACCGACTGCGGTTCTGGCGCTGGGGCTGGCATGGGACTGAGCCGTGGCGCCGGCATCGGACTGGGGGGCGGTGGCGGAACCACTTGCGCAGCTTCAATAACCACGCCGGGCACAAGTTGCTGATATGCGGCCGGTTCAATCGAACCGGGACCATAGGCAGACGAGCGGTCCTGTTCGATCAGCCGAGGCGCAGATGGAAATTGCTGTTGCCGAGGTTGCTCCGCCAGTGGAATGGGCCGGGGCAGCACCGTCCCCGTGGGATGCCAGTTGGGATCCTGGGGCAGGCGAGAGGGCGTGCGGGGGAATTCAATCAACCTGGGCGGAGGAAGCTCCTCCACCGTCTGAGCGCAGGTGGACTGAATCAGGCCAGCCAGCACGAGGACAAGCGATGCAACCAATCGCATCTGAAGAACTCCTTTTCTTCGCCGCAGACAGAATTCCGCTCAAGAATCAGATCGATTCATCCGAGCAGCGCTGCTTGTAGCCGGAGAGAGTTCGTCAGAACAATTGAAACGAGGCGAGAACGGCGTCAATCACAGACGGATCGGCTGATCATGCCGATCTCAGCTGGCGGGAATTGCCGTTGTCATTTCACTTGTGGCGATTCCAGCGACGCCTGAATGACCTGACCAGCGGGACCTGGAGCAGCCATTACATTCGGCTGGCTCGCGAGCACCACCAGTGGTTCTGGCTGCAGGAATCGATCGAGCGTATGGACCGTGTAGGTGTCGGCGGGAAGATGCTGCCGCAGTCGCTCGAACTGCTGTGGCGTCGTGATCATGCAGATGGGGACACCACTGCTCGAACGCTTCTCCCAGTGACGTAACGCAGATTCGATGGTGCCATGTTCCGGGATTGGGTGCCCCGCGTAAAAGACCCAACTCGGTTCAAGCACTGCGAACGTGCAGAGTTCCGAATCGGAGGCTTCAACGTTGGCGATGGCCATCAGGGCCGACAGTTCGCGGTGCTGATCAATCCGGACTGCGGCCAGCGAAAAGACCGACAGAATGAAACAGACCGCCATCGCGCCGGTTACTTGAAGTCCGCGACTGATACGTCCTTGTTGGACGAACATGAGCGCAGCGATACCAGCGACGACGAGCAGCAGCCCGATCAGCCCCAGGAGCTGTTCGCCGGGCACAAGTTGCTGACTGATGATCGGTACGACAATGAGCGTGGTCGCACCGACCACAATGAGCGATCCAAACGCCAGGCGTGGCCAGAGGCGGCTCAACTGAATCTCGCCAGTCCCCCAACGACCGAGGAACGCCCCCACCAGCAGCGCGACACCGGGATAGCAAGGGGTGATGTAGTGCGGCAATTTCGTGCGGGCGATACTGAACAAGCCGACGTAGACCCCCAGCCAACAGTACGCGAACAGGTGGCCCTCCTGCATTGGCCCCGGCCGCCGTGTGGCTTGTCCGGCGTATCCCAGGGTCGGCATCCAGAAGATCGACCAGGGGAAAAACCCGATGATCAGCATGATCGGATAGTACAGCACTCCCCCATCGTGTCCTTCCATGGCCGAGGTAGCGCGATGCAGGTTGTGTTCAACGAAGAAGCCGTGCGTCCACGCTCCGCCCGTCCGTTGATGCACCCACAGGTACCACGGCAGGGCGACAAGGCTGGCCATGGTGATCGCGGTGATCGGCCGCATCAACCAGCAGGTACTCAGGAAGTGCCGCGGCTCGAATGCACGCACGATGTCCCACAACGGTCGCCACCAGCGGTCAGCACCGAGCGTAGATTCGGGCAGTCGGCGCAGCAGCAGCAGAAACATGCCAATGACGGCGGTCGGCAGCACCAGTCCAACCGGGCCTTTGGCGAGGACCGCGAGTCCCATCACCGCATACATCGCGGCGGCGACCGGCCAGCGCGGGAAGAGGCGACCTTGCGAGGGCAGCGTGCTCAGCGCGTAGATGGCGAGCGCCAACGTGGAGGTGAAGATGAGCACGCCATCGTGCGTGGCCGCGCGGGATTCGACGGTGAACATCACGGTTGTCGCCAGCGCGATCGCCCCCCAGAGTCCGGCTTGTCGTGAAAACAGTCGTGATCCCATCAGGTAGGTCAACAGCACCGTGCCAATGCCGCACAGGGCCGCTGGCAATCGCGCGGCGAATTCGTTCACCCCGAACACGCTGTAGCACAGCATCATCGCCCAGTAGGTGAGGACCGGCTTGTGGGCACGCAGTTCGGCATTGAAGACCGGCGTCACCCAGTCACCACGCTGCAACATCTCTGCTGCGCAGCCAGCATTGCGAGGCTCATCACGATCCCACAATCGCGGCGCTCCGAGCTGGCAGAGAAACACAACACTGGCCACCATCCCGACCAGCAGAAGATCGCGTACCCGATCCGACATGGCATTCCCTCGCGCGTGGTTTGCCGGAATTCCGCGCAGAGGCCGATCCCTGCGTCTGTAGTTTTTAGTTATCGCGATCTTCGGTCTATGCGCAATACGCAATTCCGATACACGCACCAAGGTCCGCGCAGGTTGCCTACATTCCGTCATGCAGCGGCAGATATTGCCGCTTTGAAGAGGTTGCCTGGCTCAGGCGAGTTCGCCAATGATCTCGTTGATCAGAGTGTCGGATTTCATGGCCTGGCCGCGTGCCACCCGATATAGATCTGCAAGTGTGTCGGAAGGTGTTTGCAGAGTGTCTTTTCCGCTAAGCATATGCTCGGAACTGAATCGTTCTGCAACTCGGGCATTTGATGTGAGAATGGTCAGCTCGAAATACTCAACTGGCGAGTCGTCGTCACAGAGTTCGTCAGGAAAACCTACAATACGTCGAACCTCGACAATGCCGTGATTCAAACTTGCAACGAAAGTGTTTTCGTTCAGGCCGGGTTCCCACTCGATTCGACCGGCCCTCGTTGAGTCAAGTAGACGCTGTACGAGCATTCGAAACTGTTCGTTTTGTTCAGCTGTCATGACAAATCCTCGTCGTGGTTTCGTCGCAATGTGAATTCAATTTGTCTGAGGACTTCTTCGATTTGTCGAAGTTGAGCCTTTGCATAATCGTCATTGTCTGATGGATGGCGCGTCTTGGCAATAGCCTTTGCGACCTGCTTCCGCTGCAGAGCATTCAGTGTGGAAGCTGACTCGATTTCGATTAGGCAGGAATGCACGCGTTGGCGGCGTTCATCAGGGAGCTTCTTTCCCCGAGACTTCAGGAGTTTTTGAATTCCTTCGGTGGCTTCACGAATGTTCAGAATCAGGTCGAACCGTTGCCTCTTCTCTCGATAAAGTTGAACCGCCGAATTGGCCGACCGTGCAGTCCAGGTCGCGTAGACGGATAAGGCAAGAGATGGTAGTCCGATCAATTGATTGACCCACGTCAGTAAGGTTACCCAGTTCATTTTGCCCTCACGCAACACCAGGATCATCTGAACGCAAGCACGCTACGGCAACTGCGAGACCCCCATCAGGTATCGGTCGCATTCCCGCGCGGCTTCGCGGCCTTCGTTGATGGCCCAGACCACGAGGCTCTGGCCGCGGCGGCAGTCGCCACTGGCGAAGACGCCGGGGATGTTGGTGGCGTACTTGCCGTATTCCGCCTGGAAGTTCGAACGCTGGTCGGTCGCGAGTCCGAGTTGTTCGGCGATGAGTTGCTCTGGACCACGGAAGCCGAGGGCGAGGAAGCAGAGGTCGGCTGGCCATTCCTTTTCGGTCCCTGGGATGGGCGTAAACGGAGCGCCGTTTTCCCCCTTCTTGGACCAGTCGAGATTGACCGTGCGGACCGCTTTCAGATTGCCGTTGGCATCACCGATGAACTCGGTCGTCTGGATCGCGTACT
>JAGQQB010000469.1 GCA_020426425.1 Planctomycetaceae bacterium
TCAGGTCGTACCCCTGCTAATCGCATGATCTCCTGGACGCTCACGCCTTCCCAGTAGTTTCCTAGCCGTGACCAACGGGTCACGCAGTGGAAATCGGAGAAGACTGTCACCCGGGGAAGCTGCTGGAACTCCTCCCAACTGAAGCTCAACGGACTGTTCACGAGACCTTTCACCTCGAACCGCCAGGTGGCGAGATCGATGGTCGGAACGTGTCCATAGTGCAAGACCGGCCACTTGCGCGTACGGGACTGCCCAGCCGGGATGCGAAGTTCCCGATGGGTGTCGGGGCTGATGATCACTCCGCTCGGGACGTTCTCCGGTCGCAGAGGTGCGCCGGACTGGTATTTGGGATCGTCATTCACGGGGCCACTCATGGTCACAGTTCCTGCTCGGCTGACGCTGCGTTTGGTCGAAGAAATCGAGATCGCGAAGGTGATATTCGCCACACCTGATGCGAAGTTCACCTCCTGTCGCGGGAACCCTTGTTTCGTCCCCTGCACCCCCTATGCTACCACATTGCCCGGCGACGATGCTCTCCACCGCGATTGTCACCGAATCGTGCTCACGTTTTGATTTCAAGGGACTCCCATGCCTCGCGTATTGGTCACGGATGGTTTGTCAGATGCTGGACTGCAGGTGCTGCGTGCCGAACCGTCCATTGAAATTGTCGACATGAACAAGGTAAAGATGTCGACTGACGAGGTACGCCAGGCTTTGCAGGAGGTGGACGGAGTCATCGTTCGCAGCGCGACCAAACTCAAGGCCGATGTCCTCGAAGGGCAAACCCGGCTGAAGGCGATTGTCCGGGCGGGCGTGGGAGTCGACAGCATCGATCTGGCCGCTGCGACCCGACAGGGAATTGTGGTGATGAACACCCCTGCCGGGAACACCACCAGCACCGCTGAACAGACGATTGCCATGATGATGGCCCTGTGCCGCAACATCGGTCCTGCCTCGCAATCGATGCGGGAAGGAAAATGGGACCGCAAGCTGTACACCGGAACTCAGCTCGCCGGGAAGACGATTGCGGTCGTCGGCCTGGGACGCATTGGTCTGTCTGTCGCACGACGTTGTCGCGGCCTGGAAATGACCGTCCTGGGCTACGATCCCTTCCTGTCGGAAGAGCGGGCGGCGGAGTACGGCATCGAACTGTACCGCAACATTGACGAGATGATCGTTAAGTGCGATTTGCTCACCGTGCATACGCCGCTGACCGACGAAACCCGGAATCTGATCAATGCGGAGCGGCTGGCGGCGATGAAGCCGGGTGTACGGATCATCAATTGCGCCCGGGGCGGAATCGTTGACGAAGAAGCACTCGCCGACGCGATTGAGTCTGGTCATGTCGCCGGGGCTGCGATCGACGTGTTTGTGAACGAGCCACCAGCGCCGGAATGTCGACTTCCCAAGCTCCCTCAGGTGCTGTGTACTCCACACTTGGGTGCATCGACCGAGGAAGCCCAGGAACAAGTTGCGGTGGAAGCGGGGGAGATCATCTCTGCGTTTCTTGTCCGCAACGAGGTCCGGCATGCCGTCAACATGGTGCCGATTTCGGGCAAGGAGCTCGAAGGGGCGAAGCCATACCTGGATCTGGGCCACCGGCTCGGCCTGTTGCTGGCTCAACTGACGAAGGGACAGGGGCTCAAAGGTGCTCGGCTGGCGTTCAAAGGGGATGCGGCATCACGTCCAACCAAGCTGATCGCCAATGCCTTCACCTCGGGATTGCTCTCTGCGGCGCTCGAAGAGAACGTGAACATCATCAACGCGGAGATGATGGCGAAAGACCGCGGTATTCCGGTGACATGCAGCTCCACCAGCGAAACGGAAGCGTTCTCAACGTTGGTTTCGGCCACCGTGGAAACTGAACAAGGGGAACTGACCGCTGCAGGAACAACCTTTGGCAACAAGTTTCTGCGGCTAGTACGGCTGGGTGAATACCAGTTGGACGCCTATCTGGATGGGCTGCTGCTGATTTACCGACATCTCGACGTCCCTGGCCTGATCGGTGCCATTGGCACGACCTTTGGCAAACATCAGGTCAACATCTCTCACATGGCCCTGGGGCGGGAGAAGAACGTCCCTGGCGGCAACGCGATCGCCGTCCTAAATCTCGACAACGAACCCTCCGCCGATGCGCTGCAAGAGGTAAAAGATCACCCCGATGTCACCGGCGTGGAACTGGTCCATCTGCCACCAGCTGGCGCGCCATTGCCGTGGTTGGGACTGTAGCCTCCGAACCCGATGCTGCCAGCATCGGGCTTTGGAGCTCCTGTCGGCACCTGATTGCCGGTTGCGGCTCTGCGTACTCGTAGGCCGCTACTTCCCCAGTTGCTTGCGAATCTCATCGGCCACCTGCTTCGCCAGCACTTTCGAGCCTTCCGGGGTGTAGTGGACGTCGGCCTTCTTCTGAATTTTCTGGAGTCGTTCATTCGCAAATGTGTACAGGTCGTCGATCGCGACTTCGTGGCGCTGCATCACCTTCGTGGCGATGGCGTTGTACTTGAGGACATCATCGGGAATGCGGCCTTTCGCGCCCTTGGGAACTGGCGTCGTCTGACACCAGATTAGCTTGGCGCCGGACTGTTTCAGCCGCCGCACGAGTTGGTCGAGATTCTTCTCGTAATCCTCAGGCGACACTTGCTGCTGACCTGCATCAACATCGGTCAGTGCGCCTTTCGCATTCATGTATTTCAAATCATGCAGTCCCCAGTTGAAGTGGATCACATCCCACTTCGTCGTGCCCAACCAACGCGATTTGAGGTTCGCCAAGCCCGCTTTGGTATCGCCACAATTCGCCTTCACCCGCTGCACATTCGCCACT
>JAGQQB010000470.1 GCA_020426425.1 Planctomycetaceae bacterium
CAGCACACGAGTTTCGGCGAGCGTTTTGTCGTCGTCCGCACGTCGAGAGAATTGGATCAAGAGAATTCGCAACCGGGATGTGACTGTCATGCCTGGGTTGAGGTCGCAGTAAATGAGGCTCTCGGCGAGGTGTTGCCAAACCGGTGGAGGAGGGCCTGTCATGCAGCCTGATTCCAGTTCGGCAGGAGAACGCCTCGGTGTCCCCTTGCAGGGACACCAGGTTCTCCGTAGTGATCGAGGTACTGTCGGTGCGTTCACCGACTTGTCATCGCAGTTTCTGGCTGTGTCGCTTGCCTGCGTCTCGCTGGTGGTCTTTGCCGTAGTTGCGGCGGACGGTATCTACAGGGTGTCATTCTACAGTTGGTTATCGGGCCAGTTGACCGTCCTGGTCCTTGCGGCCTGGGCATTCCGTCGGCAGGCGATTCGCTCGGGACGTCAGCTCATCGTTTCGCCGGTGCTGGTGCTGGTCGCGTTGTTGGCACTGGCATGGGAGTGGGCTTCTCGGACATTGTTGGGTGCGGGACAGCCGTTTGAAGTCGTGACGATGTCCGCCGTGCGCAACCTGGTGTTTGGCCTGGCAGCTGTCAGCGTCTGGCCAGCACATCAGCGATTGAGCGTTGTGCTGAGCTTATTCCTCACAATGTTCGGCGTCACCGCCAGTCGTGAACTCTTGACTCAGTGGCTGGCTGCCATGTTTGCGGTTGGGGCGGTCTGCTGGTTAGTGGTCTCGCACTGGGAGAATGTGCAACGCCGGTTGAAAGGGAGAGAGCGTCCTCAATGGCCTCGCTGGGTGTTGGCGGTACCACTCGTGTTGCTGATGCTTGTCGGCATTGGGGCAGCGGGTGCTGATCGCACTGTGCTGACAGCCATACGTGGATTCATGCCCAGTTCCGGCGGGACAGGCGGTTCCGATCCTTACGCCCGTGATGGTGTCGGCGACGGAGAAATGCTTGTTGCCGGGACAGAGAGAATTCAGAGCTTCGCTCCAATCGAAGACGCTCCCTTCATGCAGGACGATCAGCCTAGCCTGTATGACCTGTTCGATGATACTTACGAAGAGGAGGTCCGAAACATCAAGACGGATCGTGCCATCGCCCTGCCGCCCGAACTCGCCAGCCGCGCCCGCGAGCATCTCCATAATCGGACTGAGAAAGCTCATCGCGAGTTCTCGACATTACGACAGCCAGGTGATGCCTCACAACGACGGACCGCGCCCGATATTCGGAGCAACGCGCTGCTTTATGTTGCGGGACGGGTGCCACTGCATCTGAGACTGCAGACCTACGATCTCTTCGACGGTGAGGTCTGGTATCCCGAAGAGTTGCCGAATTGGCAGCATCCATTGGAGGTGCGCACTTCCGGTGGAAAGCCGTGGCTGCAATTGCCTGATCGCGGAGAGACGCGCGAATACCTCGGCCCCGCCGAGACGCATGCACTCAAGATCGTTCGGATGGATTCGAATGTCATTCCAGGCCCGCTCTATCTGCACGGGGTTCATATCGATCTGGTCGACCGAGCGGACATGTTCACTCGCGGTCCGGATGGATTGGTGGCGATGGATCGCGAGAAACTTCCGAGTCTGGTGCCGATCCATTTGGCTTCACGGTCTATCGACTGGGACACATTGAGAGACGTGTCAAAATTATTCTTGCGTGTTCCTTTGGAAAACTCGGTGTCAGTCATCCCGCAAAACATCGACTCAGACTCGCTACGGTTGCTGGCGGATCAGCGGACTCGTGGAGCCGACGACGGCTGGGAGCAAATCGCGGCCATCACGGAACATTTACGGAATGACTACACCCTCGATCCAGACTGGCGACCTGACCCCAATGGCCGGACGGGAGTCGAGCAGTTCCTGTTCGAATCGCGTCGGGGGCCCGACTATCAGTTCGCAACAGCAGCGGCCCTGCTGCTACGCAGCCAAGGCTACGCCACACGCGTGGTCAGCGGGTTCTATGTTGATCCGGATAAGTACGATCCGGACTCGAGGCATACGCCCGTCCTGCCCAATGATGTCCATTTTTGGGTAGAGCTGCGTGTCTCTGGCGGCGATTGGGTGACTGTCGAAGCGACACCGGGCTTCGCGGTTCTCGGTCCCCCGCCCGGCATTTTGCAGCGAGTTTGGAACGCACTTGTCGCAGCCGCACTTTTCGTCGCAAACTATTGGCTGACAACTTGCTTCCTGGCAGTGGTGTCCGTTTGGTCTTGGTGGACGCGACGACAAATCACAAACGCTTTGTATTCGGTTCGCTGGCGGTTGTCTGTCTGGTGGTCTTCCCATGATGCAGTGCGTTCGACGATCGAGTTGCTTCGACAGCGAGCCCGGCTCGCCGGGATGAAACTGCAAACCTCGACGACTCACCATCAGTGGCTCAGCGAGTTGATCGCTGGGGACTCAGGTGGTGAACAGGCGAGAGTCCTCTATGCGTTTCGTCGCGAAATAGACGCGGCTGCCTACTCTGGAAATCACCAACAGCCTTCGGGTGCGGTGCTCAGTCTTTGTTCTCAGGTCGTGGGTCTCTGCTCGTTGACGTGGTTTCGCGATGCTGTTTTGAGCCAATCAATCGCTGCAAAACAGTCACGAACAGCAAACAAAGTTGCGAACGAAAGTTGTGTGGAACGTGTTGGAATCTGAACTCATGGTCGACGCCCCCTCAACAACCGAAACGTCAGTCCGGGACGCAGAGGCACTCCGTGCGGAGTTTCACAAGGTTCGGGAACATCTGAACCATATGCTCAAGGGTAAGGCGGATGTGGTCGAGATGGTCCTCGTCTGTCTGCTCGCTCAGGGCCATCTGCTGCTGGAAGACAAGCCGGGTC
>JAGQQB010000471.1 GCA_020426425.1 Planctomycetaceae bacterium
GACTTTCCCAGCGATGCAGATACTCGACTGATCCGGTTTCACGATACGACGTATCCTGAACGGCCGGTAGCGGGCCGGTGTGGTAATACGAAATGCCCAGCACATACCGATCCCGTTCGTCGCGTTCGACAATCTGCAGGCACGTTGGTGTCTTATGCTGACTGATATAGAGCCCACGATCCTTCAGTACGCGGGCAACTTCGCGGAAGACTGCCTCCACGTCGGGCACGTAACACGTGCTCACCGGATGATGCACAATGTCGAACTGGCCGACATCGAACGTTGACAGATCATCCATCGAGCCGCGGACAGTGCATACGGTCAGTCCTCGTCGGGTGGCTTCGCGTTCATCGAGCGCGAGCATCTCCGGACTGAGATCGAGCACAGTGACGTCGGCGCCCGCGGTGGCATACAGGATCGATTGCCATCCTCCTCCGGCAGCCAGACAGAGGACTTTCAGACCATCTACCCGACCGGGCAGCCAGCCGCGCGTATCGAGTGAGAGCAATGGCTGCGCGCATTCCTCATCGCTGGCGGTCCGTGCGAACTGGCTCTTGGCGCGGACGAGTTCATCCCACGCGCGCCGATTGGCCGACTGATAATGCGACTCACTCACCAGCAGATCCCCTACGCTACAGCCGTTTGCGTCTCCCCCGAGGCATCACTCAGTCCGGCGATGTCGGGATATCGATCTCGACCGATGTCGTGCTCCCCGAGACCGCCGCACCTGTGCTGCCGGTCCTGAGTTTGACCATCGGGATCTCCAACGATGTCAACGAACCTGTCGGCAGCGACAACCGTTGCGGCAGCCGCACCGTGAATGTACTGCCTTTGCCGAATTCGCTCTCCAACTGGACCTCGCCTTTGAGCAACTTGCACAACTCCTTCACGATCGACAGCCCCAGGCCGGTCCCTTCAAATTCCCGGGTCAGATTGTCGCTGCCGGAGAGATTCTTGCCTTGCCGGAAGCGTTCAAAAATTACTGCCTGATCTTCCAAGGGAATCCCGATGCCGGTGTCGGCCACGACAACATCGAACATGTCGTCCTCAACCGCATACGCCGAGACATGAATGCGGCCCCCTTCCGGCGTGAACTTCACCGCGTTCGAGAGCAGGTTGAACAGGATCTGCTGCAACTTGCCGACATCCTGCGTGATGATCCGCAAGTCGCGTTCGACGTCCCAGCGCAGTTCGATGTTCTTCTTCTCCGCCAGCGGCTTCATCGTCCCGGTCAACCGCTCGATCAAATCGGGCAACGGAAAGTCCGACAGATAGATCTCCATCCGGCCCGCCTCGATCTTGGCGAGATCGAGAATGTCGTTGATCAGCGAGAGCAGATTCTGTCCCGACGCCTGGATGTTGCCGACGTACTTGTGCTGCTTTTCGTTCAGGTTCTCGGCAGCCATCAGTACATCGCTGAAGCCGAGAATGCTATTGAGCGGCGTGCGGAGTTCGTGACTCATCGTCGCCAGGAAATCGTTCTTCACCTGATTCATCTCATGCAGACTCAGGTTCGCCTGCGCGAGTTCATCCACCTTGTGATCCAGTTCCGTATTGGCCAAGCGCAAATCATCCTGCGTGGTGACCAGGTGCCGCAACATGCGGTTGAACGCGTGGCTGAGTTCCTCGAATTCGTCCCCGGTCCGAATGTCGGCCCGCTGATCGAGATCGCCATGCGCGATCGAATCACTAACTTCCTTCAAGTGAATGACCGGCTTCACGACGACGTACCGCACAATGACGTACGACGCCCCCATCGCCAGCAGCGCGGTCACCATCGCCATTGTCAGCAGAATGGCGTTGTTCTTGGCGATGTCCCGCTGCGTCCCTTCGAGTTCGAACGACACCCGGGCCATCGCCATCACGTCACCCGCTTCTTCGATTTGGGGATTCATCTTCTGGTCGCGATGGCAACTCAGGCAGCTTTCGGTCGCAATGACCCTCTCAAAGAAGTGGGCGTGCTGATCCTTCTTGTCGTCCTTGTCCTCATACACAAAGAATTCCGCCCCCTTCTCGAACAACGCCTCATACGCGAGATGTTCGAACGGTGTTTGCGGCCTTTTCTCCGGCTCCGCATGCTGCAGATCGCGATGAATGAACTTCCAGTTGAAGTCTCGCAAATTGCCCGGTTTGAGTTCGTTGCTGAGTTGCTGCACGAACAAAGTCGACTCCGTGTCGTTCGATGGAATCGACCGCGACCAGTGATTCATCAACAGGTTCTGGCCAATCAAGAGCTGCGCCCGCTGCCGATACTGTTCCTGAATCACCTTCAGGTTCAGGTACGCATAGAAGTAGAAGCTGCCTGAGATCAGGAGCATCAGCGCTCCGCCAAACAGAAAGCGGCACTTGCGTTCGAGGCTGGTTTCACCCAGCAACCGTTTGAAGGTGCGGTAAGTCATGAACCCGCAGGCTCGGGAAGAATTCGTCGGACCGGCGAATTGTTACGAGTTCAGGGATGGCCCGTCGAGGGTGAAACGACCACGTTGCATGCATTCGTGATCGGCATCTTCCGGTCGGATGGCCCGACCGACTTGTCGGTTGGATCACGAAGCGACAACATGACAGCAGGGAAGCCCGATGACTCTCCTTGTCCTAACAAATATGACCTCTGGTGAGTGGATCTTGGATGCCAAAGAATGATCGGCCCATACAAGTCAATTCGGTCGCTAATGAACGAATGCGGCTGGCAGTACGTTGACGAAATCATGATGCCGCAGATTGTTTGCGCGCAGATTCGGTCGTCAATTGGCCTTCATGGGGCCTCCGAGAACTTCGTGGGTGACCCAATGAAAACCTGAGGAA
>JAGQQB010000472.1 GCA_020426425.1 Planctomycetaceae bacterium
TCGCGAGTTCATGGACCGAACCATCGTTGCGAATCTCCACGAGCGCTCGACGTCCGTTGTTCGCTCCACACGCGGCAAGCAGACGGCCAGTGGCATCGAACATCAACCCGTTGCTTTGACCGCTGTCGGCACAGTAGACCGAGGTCTCGCCAGACGCGGGATCAAACCGCAGGATGCGTCCGGGATCGTCGCCGCGCGAAATATCGCTGAAGTAGATCTTCCCATCCGGCGCGACGGCGACTCCTTCGGTAAAGGTCCCCTTGTTCCACAACTGCTCTGGTTTCGCACCATCAGGAAAGATGGCCCCAGCGTGCGTGCTTGCAGTCGCAGCGATGAGGCACAGGTAACTTGCAAGGCAACAACGAATGGCGGGCATTGGTTTCTCCTGCGGGGGAGTCAAGTGATTTGCGTGGGTGTTTGCGTTCTACTTCAAGTCGGTCCTGAATCGCTGGTCCAGGCGGTTGGACCGATGGGGGTCACGGCAACTTTCGGTTGACCGTGTAGGCGGCAAAGTCGGGGAAGAAGGATTCCCCTTCCGCCGCAAAGCCAGAAAGCTGAATCTCGTACACGAACCCCGGTCGCAGATCGGCGATCTGCAATCGCAACAGGCGACGATCCAACGACAAACCGCGTGCGGCGATCTCGGGCGAGTAGCGGTCACTATCGGGCGTCGCATACGAACCGGACCACTTGCGGGTGTAACCGGTCAGTGCAATCTGCGGCTGGTCTGCAGCGATGCCTGCGGCGAGCGGCTGGATGAGTTCCAGCTCGAAGCCGTCGGCAGTGAGTCGTACTTCGCGCAGGCCGTTCGGGATGGGGCCATCAGCGCGCCGCAGCCGCACGATTTCTCCGGTGTTCAATCCGCCGAGCCAACCGCTATCGTGAATACTGCCGATGTAGATGTCCCCATTGGGGGCAACTCCGCCACACATCGGGCCGAGGAATGTGTTGAGATCATTCTCTGCCGGAATCCGCGTGAAGGGATACACCGCCCCTTGCAGTTCTCCGTCAACTTCCTGCAGCGTGAAGCGCAGCAGAAACCGCGTGTTGTACTCGCAGCCAATGCCGTGCCCGGCAAATGGGTTGCCCTCGTAAACTCCGTCGGTCGGCAAGAAGAAGAGGCCATTCACGCTGCGGGTCCAGGGATGCGGGATTTGCACTGCGGCTGGGGTGTGTGACGCGGGAACTTCGGTAGAGTTCTCGCTGCCGCGCAGTTCCTCCTGGCCAGGCACGCCGTAGCGTCTTCCGGCGGTGATGTGATTGAGTTCGTTGAACGTGTTCTGCACGCCTTGTTGATCGGTCGCGAACAGGCGACCTTGGGCGTCGTACGCGAGGCCCATCGGATAGCGGAGTTCGCGTCCCAGTGGGATCAGTTCACCGGACGGAGTCGCTTCGAGCACACTGCCGCGCAGGTGTTGATCCGACAGTGGTCGTTTGGGTTGCGAGTAGTCGCTGCCCAGGCCAATGATCAGCGGGCCATTCCCGTTTCTGACTGGTCCGGTAGTCCAGTCGTGATAGTTCTCGTTGTAGCCCCAACCGAACAGTTCCACGCGGCGACGCGTCTCGACCGATGGCCGACGATCAGCTCCGATCGCATTCGCCAATCGCAGAATCTCCGGTTTGTGCGCGACCAGCAAGTCGTTGCCATCGACCAGTAGTCCAAATGGCGCGGCGAGTCCTTCTTCAAGTACCTGCAGCCGATCTTCGAGGCCATCGCCGGTGGTGTCTTCAGCGACAAAGACATGCCCTTTGAGTGATGTGAACAGCAGCCAGCCTTGCGGACTCCAGGCGAGAGACGTTGGCATGATTTGCGGCGGCAGTGGCAATCGTTCACCCACGTAACCGGGGAGTACATCAATTTGCCCCTGTGGCGGCGGAGTCTCGATGACTGGTGGATTGATGGCGGTGTACGCAGGGAGATCGCACAGATAGTTCAGTTCCAGCGCGGCGTCTCCATCGGCTACGCGCTCCAGGATGTACCCGGCTTCGTTCTCTGCGAGCGGGACTGGTTCCTGTCGCCGTGGATGCTGAAGCCGCGCGCCATACGCAGTGGACTCGGTCACCGGTATGCGGAGTGCCAACTCAGCACCGGTGGGAACACCTGTGACCTTGACCGAACGTACCCAGCCGCTGAGCGACTCCTGCAGTGTCGAAACGGTGGTCCAGATTTCCTGAATCACGAGCAGATGTGATTCACCCTTCCACTCCAGCGGAACTTCGTAGGTGAGCGTGAGATCGTGATCGTGACGTCCTGGTCCGATGAGATACGCCCAGCCACGCGGACGAAATGGCAGCTCACCCTCCGCTGGAGTCGGCGAGAATCGCAGCCAGGAATCCGTGGTTTGATCCCGCAATCGCCATTCGACGGCAGAATTCAGGTTGGGAACGAGATCGTTGCCAGCGAGATCCCAGAACCAGCTTTTGCCTTCGGCCCGTTGCCGCGCGAAGTCCCCATACGCCCATTGACGCACGCTGCCGCGATCGAGATCGAACAGCACAGAATGCCCGTTATTGAATCCGACCGCATAGGACCGCGCGACGTAACCGCCATCATGCGTGGCCGGGAGTTCGAACACATCGCGCACAATGCGTGGAGCCGAGCGCGGCACAACCGTGAGGAACTGCTCCACCTGCGAGGGGTTGGTCGGTGCGGTGAACTTGGGATCCTGCAGCGCCCGCCACACGAGCGCGAGTTGTTTGACGACATCTTCATCGAGCAGATTCGGGACCGGTCGCTGATAGTTGGGCATCTCCATGCCGGGGACGATGCGCAGCGGCGAGCGGCACCAGCGG